>NZ_JADWOM010000004.1:0-272851 GCF_016106645.1 Acinetobacter sp. ACIN00229 | reverse complement strand
ATTTTCTTAAAAATATTTCATTTGATTTAAACGATAGAACAGATTAAATGATTGCAAAAGATACATTTCAAATTTATGAAAGTAAAATTCAATGTAAATAAAATTTAACTTGTCAAGACTAATCTGTCTATTTAGTATATTTTTATTTCACTCTGGGAGAGCAAGTAAAATCAATAAAACTCATAGATTCATGAGTAACCATCTTTCTCTTGAGGTCAAGTTCTTAGATAGTTCAAAACCACACTCAATATCAAAAAAATTAAACTATTTGGCGTTATAGTTTTAAAGAATATTGCGAGTTTTAAGTTAGAGAAAAAGAAAAAGGCCTTTCCACTCAAAAGAACTTTTATTTAAGTATAGATTTATATTTTAGACTTCCAATAATTAGCTTTTTCAGGACTATATTTTGAACTACTATCATCCGAATAAATATTAAATAACAACTCTGCTCCAGATTTATTTCCATTGCGCACAGCTATTTCTGCATATCGGATTGATTCATCTAAATTCTGTTTCATACCTGCACCATTATAATATTTAAGAGCAGTATTATATTGCGCTAGCGCATGTCCATGATCAGCAGCGCGTTTAAACCAGACAAGTGCTTGAAGCGGATCTTGCTCTACACCATCACCTCGCTCATAAGCCAAGCCTACATTATTTTGTGACTCAAGATCTCCCTGTTCAGCAGCTTTTAATAACCACTTAAAAGATGTTTTGATGTCTTTCTCAACACCATCACCTACATATAATTGAGCAGCAACTACCGGCTGGGATTGTATGAGTCCTAATTCAGCAGATCGAATAAAATATGTAAAAGCTTTTGCTCTATCCTGTTTTACATTTAAACCTTTGTAATAGGCCAACCCAACATTGTGAATTGCGGAAGGATTTCCCTTTTTAGCTCCTTCTTCAAACCAAATTAAAGCTTTTTGATCATCTTTTTTAACAACTTCATTGCCATTTCGATAAATCAGTCCTAATTGAAGCATGGCATTTGAAGAGCCTAGTTGTGCAGATTTCTCAAATAATTCCAATGCTTTTTTTGAATCAAATTTTTCACCTTCGCCTGTAGCATACATAGATGCCAATACAAAAATAGCCTCTGCATCATTTGCCTTCGCAGCTTTTTCCAGATCAGGTTTAGACTTATATTCAGATACATCTTTATAATCTTTAGTCAAAGTTCCGTGAGTGTATTCTTCTTTCTGTTGGCTACATGCAGATGTGACTAATATTAGGGCAATGACAAACAATCTAAGTTTCATTAAACAACCTTTTACGTCAAAAATTTTTGTTATCAAAATAATCTTCTGGATAAGGGTCTTTCCCTTTCAGATTTTTTCTATATTTCATTACACTAATCTGGACACCATCATCCGTTAAAAAATCATTATAGAAATCCTGTTCTTTTGGATTTTCAAAACCTAATTTTTCAAATATTTGTTCAGATAAATAGCCAAAATTCTCGTATGATTTTCGAAAACTAAAATAATTTATGAATATAGAAAATGAAACTGAAATAAAAAATGTTATAAGCACTGCCTCAAAGAAGAATATTATACTCTCACCAGAATAATCAGAAGAAGAGATAAAACTGAATATAAGTATCACCATGAACAAGCCAAATGACAGAGCACTAAAAAAAACAAGACTGCATTATAATAGCTCTATATCCCATTTTTACTGAACGACCCATCTCATAAATCATATATAATAAACCAGACTTCGGGTCGAGAATTGCATAAACTTGATGACGCCCATTCACAGGTTTTTCGCTAATTACAGCAATCAACTCATCATTTTCTTCAAAACGTGTTGTCGTAAATTGCCCTATTACTGGATATCCATCTATTTCACCTGTAAAAGTTATCCCATCTTTTGCTTTTCCAGCCATTAATAAAATAGGTGAGCTTGTGAGTAAGGAGCTGCTTCCAGCAAGTACACCTGCAAAAGCGGTACCTGCTGCGATGCCACCCATATCCTGATTTACAGGTATTTTAGATTTGGCTTTATCTAGAGAATGGATTGGGCCCTGAACCAGTTGAAGATGTAATTTCAAAATCTTTACCTTTAAATAACCTTTTAGCCTTTAGTTATTATCCCCATTCTTTTATTTCTGCTCTATATAGCTTTCTGGATATGGATCACTTTCAATAACTTTTCTATATTCATATACTGATTCTAGTAACAAATGATCTTTTTCACTCAAATAACGACTTGGCAATAAAAAAACTTCTTGCGGATCTTTAAAGCCATACAAACTAAAAATTTGTTCTGACTTTTCTGAAAAATGTTTTAATGAGTTGGATGCATTTTTAATAATAAAAAATAAAATAGCCACTCCTAAAAAAATTAATATATCAACCTGATTAAAACCTCTTGCCCAAAAATAAATTAAAGATCCTAATAAAATTGTTATTGCGTACCAAACATTTCTACCTTTAGCTATAGAAGTCTGATGAGCTTTAATAGAAGCTCCCATCCCAACCTGCATATGAAGTAAGCCTGTTTTAGGGCTCAATACTGAATAAAGTTCATACAAATTTTTTTCAAGACGTCTTACGACACAAATGACATATTCATTATGTTCAAATAACGCACGATGGAATTGCCCTACGCAAACTTTACCATCGATTTCCATAACAACTGATTTGACATGTAAACGACTACGTGAAGCGAGAAATACAGTTTGTGCAGACAATGAAACATTTTCTGCCATACCACTCAAAATCGCTGAAGATGCAATTTGAGCATCACCAGACTTTCCAAATGCACTTAAAGAGTCATCATAAATCTCTAATCTTTGAATGCGACCTTCAAATTTTAATAAATCATACATTCCGCTCTTTTTGCTCTATATAGTTTTCTGGGTATGGATCTTTTTTAATAACCTTTCTATATTCATATACAGACTCTAAAAGAATTTTATAATCATCACTATAGTGGCGTCCAGATAATAAAAAAATTTCTGCTGGATTTTCGAAACCATAAATTTTAAATATTTCTTCTGATTTCTCTGAAAAATGTTTGAGGGATTTGACAGTCCCCTTCATAATAAAAATAATTACAAAATAAAATAAAATAATAACTCCACCAAAGATTATAAAGTTATCTATAGAATAATCATCTATATATATGAATAGTCCTATCATCATAACTACAGTAAGAGCATATAAAAATTTAGCTCCTTTCGTAGCTGAGGCCTTATACTTCTTAACGGAAGCCCCCATACCGACTTGCATATAAAGTAAGCCTGTTTTAGGGCTCAATATAGAATAGAGTTCATATAAATTTTTTTCTAATCGCCTAGCAACACAAATAACATATTCATTTTCAACTATTAGAGCACGATGAAATTTACCTATGCAGATTTTTCCATCTATTTCTATAACAACAGACTGTACATGTAAACGGCTTTGTGATGCTAGAAATACAGTTTGTGCACTTAAGGATATATTGTTAGAAACAGTAGACAAAATAGCAGATGAAGTGATTTGTTTATCTCCAGTTTGATCTAAGGTATTCAGGATATTGTCGTGCACCTCTAGTTTTTGAATACGCCCTTCAAGTTTAATTAAATCATACATAATCAAACACTCACTATTGCCTTATTAAACTCTTCGTACTCTTCATCTGCAGTTTTAAACGGCTTCTCACCACTTTTTGCTTTATGAAAGGCAGATTTTTGACACCAATCCTTTAAAGCATCATCTAAAACCCAATTCTTTAATGCAAATTCAAGTGCAACAAGACCAATAGTTATAATATTGATCCCTGCCAAGAATCTTGCACTTGCTAATCTTGCAACAATTACACTACTAGTTAATTTTATTGATAATTTTTTAGTTAATTGCCACTCTATATGAGATACAACAACACTTGTAAAAACCAAAGTTTGACTTACAGCTAATAGAAAATTAGCCGCTATCTTAAAAGTTAACAAAAGTTTTAAGGTATTATTAGTTGTATCTTTAAGATTCTTGCTATCCACAACCAAGCCTATAATTCCACCAATTACCCCCATCCCTCCTGCAGTAATTCTAAGTGCGGCAGTTGAATTAGCTACAGTTACTCCTTTTTTTGACCAAACCTCCCCTAACATCTCAAAAGTAGCAGAGGTTAAAGTAAACAAAGCACCCGTTAATTGTAAAGATAACTCTGGCTTATCTTTAATATCAGATTTCCAAGCATCATATTGAAAATAAAAATTCAGGAGCTCAAAAACCCCTACGATAGCAAGTATTCGGTTTTTGGTAATATCAGGTTGTCCTTTAACTGCTAAGGACACCGAGTTTTTAATTTCTAGCGCCCTAGTATTGCGATAAGTATAAGCTATACCACTTTGCGGTAAAGATGCTATTGCAGCGTTTCTAAATTCTAGGTTATACATCAATCTCGTTAATGGGACTTGTTGAGCTAAATTTCCTGACCTTAAATATAACAATTGAGCTGTATGCCTTTGAGCACCTTCACGTGCCATTATAGTAATTGTACTAATATTTATTGTTCTTAAACGTATATCGCCAAACTCTTTTAGAGCCGTATTCAGCATCAAAGATATCCAGTAAAACAGTTTATCTGGCCATTTAAAGTCATTTGTCGAGATAAACTTTTTCCCCTCAATACTACCCAACCAACTATCAAAGGCAGCATCGGCTGCGGTAAACATACTAAAACTCTGTTTACTATAATCCAGTAAGTCTTTTGCTGAACTTGGGCTTTCAAATATCTTAGCATACTCATCCATCAAGACTTTGTTATTAAAACAATAAGCTCTCAAGAACAAGTTTTTATCTGGAACCTTTTTTTCGCATATCCATTTATTTAATAAATCCTTACCTTTCTGCAATAAATTCATGCCATACATTAAATCCATAATGACTGCATGAAAAATAAAGCCATTGCTTTCTTTTGATACTTTACCCTCTTTCAATTCTTCACTTTGATCAAAATAGAATAGACCTTTTAAAAGATTAGAAGAAACCAACCAGTTATAATGATCATCTACATAGCGAGCCGCAGCAGCATAACTTTCTTCAGATTTTTTATCGATATCCTTGCGAAATTTATCTAGAGCATCCATATCGAGTTCTTCTCGATATTTCCCCCAAGCTTTATTCCCTTGCACGATTGCTTCTTGATGTGCGCTAACTTTATGTTGTTCGGCAGTTTTCTCAACATTTTTCTTGACTTGATCTAAAGCTTTCTTATCCAAATGTGCTGTAATTCTTGGGTCATATTGCAAATGACCTAACGTTGTATTTTTATTAGCTTCAATGTTTTTAAATTTTGCACTTATCAAATTTTGCTTCAAAGTAGACTCGATATTATCAATCAAAGTCATAGTTTGAAGCTTATGTTCGTTGCTAAAGCCGTCTTTATTTTCTTTTAAGAAGCTATCAACCCCTTTAAAGCTTAATATATTACGATCTTCATTTAATTTAGAAGTAATTCCAATCGGATCATAGAGCGCAACACCAATATGCTCTTTCGGTTTCTCACTAAATTTCTTGTTTATTGCTCCCCAACGAGCAGAACCATATGATTCCAAAGGTAATGTAACAGCACTTAACTGGGCACTAGAAAGACAATGTTGCTGGACAGCTCCTTTTGTTACATCAATTTTTTGCCAGTAGCCTGAAGTTGCATACTGATCAGCATTTTTTTCAAATTGTTCTCTCATTTTTTTGGTGAGTGGAGCGTGAGCATGAAGTAAATAGACCGTTTGGGCATCATCATTATTTACCGAAGGAATAGTAATTAAAGAAGCATTAGCACTATGTCCAGCTTTATTGCATGCAAAATCTTGAGCAACAATTGGAGCTTTACCCCCTATAGCAAACTCCTGATGAAAGCCCTTTTTATTAGTAATATACGCAACCCACTCTTTTTTCCCTGATTTTCTTTTTATGAGTAAGTAAATATATCCTGAATCAATCATTCGAACCGTATATTTATATTCCTTAAGTGAAACATTAGTAACATTGGCCCCTAATTGTGCCGGTAATGGTTTTACTCCTAAACGAGCTACCGAATATTTAAGAGGTAATATATTTATACCTGTAGGGCGACAAAAGTTAGTACATTCCTTTTTAGACATCTGAGTGACTGGTATTTTATTATTCTGAGTCGTCGATGCGGCAGCCTGCTGACTAATTTTGCTTGGGTTTGGACTAACCCCTAACTTTTGAACTACTTTCTGCTCTTGTTGTGCTGGCGTTCCAAATTTTTTCATTTGTTTCGCAAAAGTCGGTTTATCATTAGCCATGGTAGCTCTCTTTACATTCTCTTATAACTTGTGAATATTGATTTTCTTCTAAATAGTCCATTGCTTTGGTAAATGAGTTGGCCTTACTTCTATCAACCCAATAATGATCAAGTATGGCTGAAATCAAACGACTTTTTATAAAATTTCTATGTAAAATAACGGAATACATTCCATAAGCAATGAGATCCGTTACATGTAAAATTCCATAATGTGTTATTGCTTGATGAAGTGAATCTAATATCTCATCTTGACGAATCGATAAATTCTCGTCATATATAAGAGATTGTTTAATCACCGTATTCGATAACTCAATTAAATCTAGTTTTGCTGACTCAGCATTTGTAAAAGTAAGAGGAAAAAGCGACCTTTTTTCCTGAATTTTCACCTCATACAAACCGTTAAAAAAAACAAAATGCCAATTCTCTAAAAATGATTCAATTCGTTCGCTTTTCTTATCAATTATTGCGGGCAAGTAAACCAACACTCGTGGATCATACCAACGAAAAATAAATTTATTGTTTGTATCCTTTGCAATAACAAGTTTTTTAAAAGTTTGAACTGCAATTTTTAGATCAACAATTTTGCTAAATCCATGAATAAAATAACCATCCTCATTTTGATCTAAATTCATTAATAATGTATGAGTAATAAAGTCTAATGAATTTGCTAGATCTTCTTTCACTTTTATTTTTATAAAGAAAAGAGCTGGACGGCTATTTTTTTTAGCGCCAGCTGCAATCTCTATTGGTTCCAATTCATAATCTTTTAACTTTTCGATAAACTCATCAAAAAATCCATTCAATAAAGTCTCATCGCATAAAAAACTAATATGACCATTTTGTTCAAATATGTTTGATATTAAATTACTTAACTTTTTAGAATTTAATTCATCTTTAGAAAATAAAAGCTTCATCTTAGTCTAATATCACTTTTGCTGATCCATTTTTAGCTGCATCTGACTGTTTAGCAGAACAGTCAGGTAAATCTAATGCAGGTGGATTTATTGATGAGCCCCCCATAAATAAATGCTGCCCTGCTTTCACCTCAAGCTTACCACCCGTAACAGGGAAAATACCCGAACCATTCAACTTAACTTGAGATCCATTTGCAGTCAGATTAATTTCAGTTGGACTAGTAATAAAAACTGTGTCTTCGGTTGACGTAATCTGTACGCCCTTTCGAGCAATGACATCTAAGGCATCACCTTGTGCCTGAATTTCAACTTTACCTTGACCAGCAAAAAGCCGAGCACCTTCTTGCGCGGCAAACAGACTTATTTTTTGACTCGCATGACCCACTATATTTTTTTGTGTACTGATATTAATACTGTCACCAGCACTTTGAGTGAGCTGTCCATTTGCACTAAGGTGTATATCTTCATTACTACTTACAGCAATACTTTTTGGAGATGCCAGCAGCATCACTGCTGATTGAAACTCAGCAGCTTTTTTAGGATCTTCTTGTTTGAGAACTTCTAAGAAAGTCTGAATATTCTCAAGCATATCTAACGGGTCGGTTTGCTGATTTTTAGCAACTTCACTGAGTGCCTTGGCATTATTTAGGCTGCCTTCAATTTGTTGTTTGGCCTCATTTGCATCTAGGTGTACACCTTGAGCTTGATCCTGCTTGTGGGTACTAAGGAGTAAACCACTGCCTGCTCTTACTGCACCCCACTGGTCTGTTCTGAGTTCGAAACCTTCACCACGACCTTCACTCTCCGCCTTATCTTTTGGATGGCTTAAGTTACCCAAGTTTAGCTGACTTGCAGCATGGCTACTTTGTAGCTGGGCACTGATTTGGCCTGTGGTGTCATCAAAACGTAGCTGATTAAAGCCTTTACCATCGACTTCTTCTGAGCGGATACCGCTGAGTTTTTTAGTGTCAGGTAACTTGCCTTTCTGGTCAAACTGGGTCGGGTGGCGTTCAGCTTCATGAATGCGTCCTACCACAAACGGGCGGTCAATGTTGCCGTCAAAGAAGTCGATCACCACGATCTCGCCCACGCGAGGCAAGAAACGTGCGCCATAACCCGCGCCTGCCCACGGGGTTAATATATCGACCCAAGCCGAATCGGTGTCATTATCGTTACTTCCTGCACCACCATCATGACTATGGTCGTCAGTTCTGGTAAATAGGAAGCGAACTTTAATGCGCCCCCATTGGTCAACATGGATACTTTCGCCTTCCAAGCCCACCACTCTAGCGCGCTGCGGGTAAGCAGCTGGACGGTGCTCTAACGGATGGTACTCAGGAACAGTTTTAATATTTCTACGCGACAGAATGAGCTCATTAACCTGACGCTCAGTCTGGTCATTTAGCCCTGATTGATTGTTTTGCCATGGGCTTTGGCTAAAAAGTTGATTGATTTGCTGTTGCAAATCTTTAGGCAAATTATTTTGCAGATAGAAGCTTTTCCCAACAATCAGAAACTCTTTGTCTGATCCACTATGCGTATCTATTTCAGGGTGTTCATCCAATTCAAACCAATAGCCCACTTGCGCATCACGTACCGTGGTTTGTGCATGAAAGTATTTTGATTGAAATGCATAATAATCAGATAGATTCTGATTGAGTTTTTCTAACTGCTGGTGACCCGATGCAGTGGCTTGGTCTTCCCCATTTAAGTCTTGCATCCAAGCAGGACTGACATGCCATGCATGTTCTAGACTTAAACTCGCATTATCCTGATTAGCACTATGACTATGCTTTGACTGAACACTACCCATGCCTTCTTCTTGACTTAAAGCATCAGCCTGCCAGCGTTGCACATGCACGGCTGTAGATTGCAAGCTTCGAGTTGGCACAAGGCTTGTCATACTGTCTTGTTGTTCAACAGCGCTACTACGGTGATAACGGATATTTCTTCGGTCTAATGCTAAATATGATTCATTACTATCAATTAAACGTAACTTTTGTGATTGAATCTCATCCGAGCTATCAGTGGCAAACAAGTGAGCTTCATCAATTAACCAATTAATGCCTTCACTACGCCAAAGTCGGGTTAAAAACTCATAATCCGTTTCATTACTTTGCATGACAAAAGGTCGAACATCGTAGTCTTGGCTTAGTTTTTTTAAATCCAAAGTTAAGGTTGAAGCAAACAACGGGCTTTTGTTCTGCCACTCAGTAAATAGAATTTCAGTAATGTCCCGTACACTTTTATTCATAAATACACGGCTATTTCGGCGTTTATGCCATAGCGCAGTCGGGTCTTGTAATCTCAGTTTATACAATGTTAATGAACCATCACTCTGCCCCTGACTGGCTTCTGTAATAATTCCTGTAGTTCTAAATAGCTGCCCCTGATCAGTTACTTGATCGACTGCAACCTGACAACCAATAAATTGTTTTAATGAAATATGGGCATTGGTAGAAAGACAAAATAAATCAGCAGTTAGTCCTTCATTTAGTTGATGCTGTCCTTCAATACTTTGTAAAAAGACTTGAGTATTCAACGATGGATTAGAAAACTGAATATGAAGCACGCGTTTTTGCGAGCTGATACCCAAATCTTCTAGAATTCTATGTATATGAGATAACATCTTTTTTATGAAAACTTTGTCAGGATTGGCATTATTTTATAAAATACAGAAACATCTGTCTATTTTGTAAAGAGAAACTTAACCATTTGAATACACGAATGAATGGGGATGCTATCCGTGACAAATATAAAAAATGAATTAACGACTTATGTTATTAATTAAATTTTAACGATTATTAATTTTTTTAGTATTTCAAGAAATTTATTTTGAATTTAAATTTTTCAACAATATCTACAATTTTTTTGCTCACTACGTAGATATAAGGTTTATCAGTATCTCTAGCAATAAAAAAGCCATCTACTACTAGATCATTTTTTATAAAGTCATCTTCATCTAATAAATTATTTTTTCTTTTAATATACATAGCATAAATATCTGCTTCTTGATCTCTTACATAACATCGATAGAAATCACATTCATCTTCAAGGATTCCCTTCATTTCATTAAAAAAAATTTTTTGAAAATAGTAAAATCCCAAAAGATGAATAATAAAAATCAGTCCCTAATATCTCATTTAATTGATCAGAAAAAAATATTATCATAATCTAAATTTATTCTAAGATTTTTTTAAAAAGTTATCGCTTAAATCAAATTTAAAATAATTAACGATAATTTCTTTCTTCCCTTTCAAATCAAAATAAAATTCTCTATCAATATACTCAGATGGATAAATTGTATAAAAATTCACAGACCAACCTTTAAAACATCTTATTTCAAAGTAGTAGTTCTAAATAAGCATATAGAAATACTAATTATTTTTGAATATTACTTACACTTTAACCATAAAAAAATTCAATAAAATACTCTACATCTAACAATACTTTTTCATTTATAATAATTTTCTTTAACTCTTCTAAAAAACCTGTCTTATACCCTCCATTTTCACCTCTAGGGTTAGAGTCATATAGGTCAATAATTAGATTCTGCACAATATTAATTTGCGAAAAAAAATCAAATAAATTTTTAGCAATGATATGTAATTCATCACCTGAAATACATGCTCCTATCTCGCCACTATTATGATTTATGTATACGATATTTACATCATGCTGTGTTAGGAATACTGTAGCACTTCCCCCATCGAGTATATCTTCAAACATATATTGAATATTATCTAATGAATATTTTCCTAAAAAATCATTTATATTCCCTCCTAGATCAATATTAAAATCATTTTCAGGAATACAACTTAAATAGCTTTTAAACAGATCATCATTAACAGAATTAACCTGATTAATAAGAAATCTTTCACCATAAATTATTTCATTACAATCATCAATTTCCTCTAATAATTTTTTAAAACAAACCTGCACTATTAAGACTCCCTATTTAATACAATTAAATAGTATCAAATATTTTATCTAAAAATCATTAAACCCCAATACAAAAACTAAAAATATTCAAAGGGATATCTTTCATATAAACCCTCATTAATAGAATTGACTAATTTCTTAAATTGATCTTGTTCAACTTTATTAAGCTCTTCGTTTATATCCAATTCTTCTTCAAGTTGTTGATACGAAAATGCCATTTTAAGAAAGTCTTCAAAAGTAATTCTCATATCTATAAACTGATTAATATTCAAATACTCCCCTTGGTTATGATCATAAAACAAGATATTATTTTTTTCCTTACCTATAAACCATTCATCACCTTGACCGGTACGACCAATTATCCAAACTTTCTCACTAATTTCAGGATAATTTTCATGAAGATATTGATTTTCTTTTAATGCTGTTTCATATCCAAAAATTATAATATCGGGTGTAATCTCTATTTCTCTAAATTTACCTAAAAAAGATAAATAATTACCATCAAGCTGAGGTAGTTTGCTAAATTTCGTTATTTCGCTACTTCTTTCAATTAATTTCGCTTTAATTTCTTGATCTGTCATTAATTTATCGAACATTTCATATACCTTTTAACTTACTGTAATTGACAAAAGTTTGCACCCTTAACAGCTGTAGCATTGTGCTTTCCAATACGCTCTTTCCTTGCTAATGCTCTCAAGCGTTGCTCCAAGATTTCCTTCGATTCAGCTTGTGATAAATTCATAGCTTCAACTTGGTTTAAAATTCCTCCCCAAGTTTTATTCCAATTCTGACCAGTACGCGAACTGTTAGTATGAATACCAGGAGATTTAGTATGCTTTTCTTTTGGAAGATTATAATAATATTGTGGATTATTCACATCGATACCAGCTATATTTTTAAATCTTTCTGCATATTCTTCGGGAAAACCATGATGAATATCTGAATTAGTATGTTTACAACCTACATAATTTTTCCAATTTTTTTGCAGAGTTCGAGTTGGTGTTTTTGCTAGCCCAAGCTGATCAACCCAACCCACTGGATTAGGTGCATAAGCATAAATATTAGAGCCACCCAGCAATCCAATCGGGTCTTTACTAATAAACCGACCTACATACGGCGAATAATAACGATAACGATTGTAATGTAACCCTGTCTCTTCATCAAAATACTGACCTTGAAAACGGATATTATTTGAAATAATTTCAATGTTTTCGAAGAAATTCGACTTGGCTTTCTCTGCTTTACACTCGCCCCAAGCTTTATATTCGGCTTTCCAAATAATTGCACCTGTATAGTCGGTCATTTCTTGCGGTGTGCCTAAATGGTCGCAGTGATAGAACCATACATCATCAAAACCTTGGCTTTGTTTTACGGTATTCCACAAAGGGTCTTTATAAATGCTATATGTTTTTTCTGTCCAGTTTTGGGTTTGGTGTAGCTCAATTGAGTGATGATACGCCGCTTGCAACAAAGGCACGAAACTATCTTTTTCGTAGAAATAGTGTTTTGTTAAATCAGCGCTAGATTCATAAGCTAAAGTATCACCATCCCAACCATAAATAATGTTCTGCTCTTGACCTGTATGTTGATGCTTACTTCTTTTTAATACGTCGGCCTAAAGCATCGTAGCGATATTCTGCCGTGTATTGATTATTTCGGCTACGAACAAGACGTCCCAACACATCCCACTCAAGATTTAAATCACCTTGTGATGACTTTTGTCGAATCAGTTGCCCAAAAGCATCATATTGATATTGTTGGTCAAGATATTCTTTAACTATGTTATTAACTAAGCGGTTATAGCCATAACTTTTTTGATATAAAACCCCATTAAATAATGGGGTTTTTTCTTACTTATATATTTTAATTTTTTATTCTTCTTTTTCAAACTGCCAGTAAACTTCTCCCCAATCTTGTTTTTTAATTTCTGGAAGAATCTCTCCAGCATTAAAATATTGTCGAGAATTATTACTAGCTACTGTAAACCAATAACCCGATTGAGGAGCCTTCTCACCTGCTTTAATCGCTATTCTATTATAATTATTTAATAAATTTTCCTCTCCTGCTGTTGGATTGAATGAATGATAGAAAGCAATTAAATCTTTAGGATAATAAAGATAATCGTATAATTCTTTGTCATCATTTATTTCCAATAAAATAACGGCACAAGCAGCTTCAAAAGACCAATACCCATAATATCCACCATCAGCTTTATGGGTATCATGCCAAGGTGCACCTGCTAAATCTTTATACCATTTCTTTAAAAATTTATGTAAATGCTTCAGAGAAACCTTATTATCTTGGCTTACAAAAGCATTTGAAAGCTCAAAGTAAGGCTGGGGAAAAAGAACATCAGAACAGTCAAAACGATTATCATCAGAAAAAGCTAAAAATTCTTCAACGATCCAGTCTTTACCACCATTTTCTTGAGTCTCTCCATCTACTAATTTGGCAACACTCACCAATAAGTCATTTCTTTTTAATAAATAACAAAGACTAATTAACCAAATATATAAGCAATAATCATCAAGCAATTCTAAATCAAAGACACTAAAATTTGGATCTTTATAATAAGTTCTTTGCTTTTCAGATAAGACATTAAATAAATTTATAACACTCTCAAAATCTACACGTAAGTGATCAATAGATCTTCCAGCAGTATAGTCTAGTATAAATAGATCAAATTGATATCTTGCAGCTATAGAATAAGAATCAATCCATCCCGCTTCAACATCCTCATCACTATTAGATTCACCTAAAAAGTCTTGAATAGCATTTACTAAAGCAGCTCTGGTAGAGAGATAATACTTTTCATCCAAAAATTGTTGTCTTCGATTAAATTTATAATCTAGCATGCTATTACTTCCACTTACCTATTATTAACCACTACACTAATTTCTTTATCAGTCCATACTCTCGTCGCATGATGTGAAGAGTGATCTTTATCACTTACTTGTTGCTTTGCTAAAAATTTTAATAAAGCAACTGCATGCTCAACAACTTGAAGCCCACTAAAGAAAATAACATATCGTTCATATCTTCGCTTTTTTAGTATAATTGGAGCCAATTGAATTCCTACCGCTTTTACAAGGCGGTTAGTTATCCAATGATGACTCATTTGAACAACTTTACCTTTCGAATCTCTATACTTTTCACCACCTAAAGTTAAATTTTTATTATTTCCACTACTTCCAGTACGTGTTCTTGACCGTCTTCCAGACTTTTGTTGCTGTTGAGGTATTGATTTATCTATACCATTTTTATCGTTTGCATCCCCTAACAATTCTTTCAATGAAGATGCTGGATTCTGGCTGCATTTTGCCTCTACTATCACATAAGGTTTTGCATCACTCGTGTTTTTTTTCCATACACCATCAATTCCGCGTCCACGGCTCTTTGTAGAAAAAAGATTAACCATTTCACCCTTATCATTTAACTTATTAGGGTTTTTCGTTCCTAATTTATCATGAGATGAGTTTCCCCATCCCTTAACTTCTTGACAATAATAATCTGCCATATGTTCCCCTAAAATCCCTTTATATTTATTTGATAAATTTGTTATCGCTGTTTGGGCTATAGACGAATTATTTGAAGTTTTTGATTTCCCTTGATTTGTATTATGAGTATTTTGCCCCCCATTTGAAGGTGACTTAGGTTTTGTGGTCTGTGTTGTTGATTTTTTACCTGCATCAGCCGATGTTTTCCTACTTTTTATAAGCCACCCATCAACCTCTTTTTTAAATTCTTGTAGTTGTTTTCCCAAATTATTTCTTATTTGATCTACATTTTTACGAGCAGCTGGGCTTAACTGATTAAGAATTTTTTGATTTGTTAAGATTTTATCTAAATTTTTCTGTAAAGCATTTAAATCCAAACACTTTCTAATTAATTGTTCTGGATCACCTTTTCCAAATTTACGAATACCATCTAAAATACTATCTATTGGCAAAGCACCCTTTTTAACACTTTTAAGAGACATTTTAACAGCATCACCACCGCCAGGAACGAGCCCAATTAAAGCTGTAATTAGGTCAAACCAGCCTGCGGCACTAGAAGGATTTGCAGTTAAAATAATTATAGCTTTAATAATATCTCTAGCATCTACCAACTGCCCTAATACTGGTACACAACCAATAACGGTTTCAGCAATAATTGCCCAGCCCCCTGTGCTATCACCTTTAAGAAAAGTCATCGTGTCTTTTTTTAAGCTTTGCAACCAACCACTCGGGACTGAATCAGCTGAACGTTTATATTTAGCGACCGAACCCATTATTTACTCCCCTTTTGTAAATCAGATGTTAATTTTTTATAACTATCTTCATCTAGAAATGACCATAAATCATCTTCTAATTGATCGTCATCTTCAATTACAGCATCTAAATCATCTGGCTCATCTTTAATAAACTCAGAAGGATCCTCTCCATAATAGATTTCTGATTTACCAGAAGGAATATTTTCTAATTTTGCGTATCCTTTGCTATCTAAGACTCCCTCTCTATAACTACCATCTTCAAAAAAAACTTTAAATGGCGCACCTTTAACTGGAGATAAATCATCATAATGATAATTAAGTTCCATCCAATTATTTAATTTACCTAATAAGGGAAGACCTATATTCTGACTTTGCGCACTTCCTCCCCCCATAAATAAATGCTGCCCAGCTTTTACCTCAAACTTGCCACCAGTGACAGGGAAAATTCCTGAGCCATTAATCTTGATTTGAGATCCACCCACCGTGATAACGATTTCTTTAGAAGCACTAATTTCAATTTTGTCTTCTGTTGAAATAATCTGCACAGCTTTACGGGCAATTAAATCTGCTCCATCACCTTGTGCTTGTATTTCGACTTTGCCTTTGCCTGCATACAGTCTTGCCCCTTCTTGCGCCGCAAAAAGGCTAATTTTATTTTGGGCGTGCGCAATCAGGTTTTTTTGAGTGGTCAGGTTGATGCTGTCGCCCGCAGTTTGGCTTAACTGAGCATCTGCGCTGAGGTGAATGTCTTCATTACTGGCTATGGCAATGCTGTTAGGTGCAGTTAATATCATCAAGGCTTGCTTAAAAGTGGCAGCTTTGTCTTGATCTTTTTCTTCAATTTGTTCTATGAACGTTTTTAAGTTCTCAAGAACTTCCAATGGATCAGTTTGCTGATTTTTGGCGACTTCACTGAGTGCCTTGGCATTGTTGAGGCCGCCTTCAATTTGTTGTTTGGCCTCATTTGCATCGAGATGTACACCTTGAGCTTGGTCCTGTTTATGGGTACTAACGAGTAAGCCACTGCCCGCACGTACCGCGCCCCACTGGTCTGTTCTGAGTTCAAACCCTTCACCACGGCCATCACTTTCCGCGTTGTCTTTTGGATGGCTTAAGTTACCCAAGTTGAGCTGACTGGCCGCATGGCTACTTTGTAGCTGGGCACTGATCTGGCCTGTCGTGTCATCAAAACGTAGCTGGTTAAAACCTTTACCGTCGACTTCTTCTGAACGAATGCCGCTCAGTTTTTTGGTGTCGGGTAACTGGCCTTTCTGGTCGAACTGGGTTGGGTGACGTTCAGCTTCGTGAATGCGTCCCACCACAAACGGGCGGTCAATGTTACCGTCAAAGAAATCGATCACAACGATCTCACCGACACGTGGCAAGAAGCGTGCGCCATAACCCGCACCTGCCCATGGGGTCAGCACATCCACCCAAGCGGAGTCGGTGTCATTGTCGTTACTTCCTGCTCCACCGTCATGGCTATGGTCGTCAGTTCGGGTAAATAGGAAACGGACTTTAATGCGTCCCCACTGGTCAACATGGATGCTTTCGCCCTCTAACCCAACCACTCTAGCACGCTGCGGGTAAGCGGCTGGTCGGTGTTCTAGCGGGCTATATTCAGGCACAGCTTTAATGTTGCGTCGAACGACATTGAGTTCAGCAAAGTGGCGCTGCTCAGGGTTTTGGCTATCGAGTTGAGCTGCTTTGAGCTTGTCTTTTGGCAACAGACGCTCAAGTTGCTGTTGTAATTCTTTTGGTAAATTATTCTGGTTATAGTAGTGTTTGCTTAAGATTAAAAATTCTTTGTCAGCGCTGTCATGTTGATCGAGTTCTGGATGGTCATTCAGCTCAAACCAGTAACCGACTTGTGCATCACGGACGTTACCTGAAACCGTAAACTGTTTAGAATTTAGGTGATGGTAAGCATTGATGTGCTGGTTTAACTGTTCAATCTGACTATTGCCTGAAGCTGTAGCTTGGTCTTCACCCTTTAAGTCCTGCATCCAAGCGGGGCTGACATGCCATGCATCTTCAAGGTTTAGGCTGGCATTGTCATAGTGTTCGCTGTGTTTCTGCGTGCCTTGTACGCTGCCACTGCCTTCTTCTTGTTGCAGGGCATCGGCTTGCCAGCGTTGCACATGAACTGAAGTTGGCTGTAAACGGCGCTCTGCCTTGACTTGGGTAATGGTATCGAACTGTTCTGTGGCACTGCTACGTTGGTAGCGTAAGTTACAGCGTTCAAGAGCTTGATAGTTTTGGTTTTCATCAATTAAACGTAGCACTTGTGGCTGAATGGATGCATTCGGGTCAGCGACCAAAAGTTGTGATTCATCAACTAACCAGTTAATGCCTTCACTACGCCACAGACGGGTTAAAAAGTCATAGTCGCTTTCATTTGACTGCATCACAAATGGACGCACATCATAATCTTTAGCTAAACCAGATGTGTCGAGCGTTAGACTTGAAGCAAATAACGGGCTTTTCCCCTGCCATTCCTTAAATAGAATTTCGCTAATATCCCGCACGCTTTTGTTCATAAACACGCGGCTATTGCGGCGTTTATGCCAGAGTGCAGTTGGGTCTTTTAAGGTGAGATTATAAATGGTGAGTGAGCCGTCGCTTTGCCCTTGGCTCGCTTCGGTAATAATGCCTGTGGTTCTAAAAAACTGACCCATGTCAGTGACTTGATCAACGGCAACCTGACAGCCGATAAATTGTTTTAATGCAATATGCGCGTTTGTCGACAGACACAGTAACTCAGCAACGCTACCTTGGTTGAGGGTATGCTCGCCTTCAATGCGTTGCAAGAAGACTTGATTGTTTAATGATGGGTTGGAAAATTGCACATGAAGCACACGATTCTGTGCGACCAAACCTAAACTATCTAAAATTTGAAATATTTTATGGGACATCGTTATTATAAAACTGAGTCATAATCATCGATATTTTATAAAAAACAGACAGAATTGTCTATTTATATAAATTAGCTTATCTTCCATGACTTAGATATTTTTTAGTTTAACTGAAAGAAAGATTGACTATTAAATAATCTATAAATGCTCTCGTTTTGGCCGGTAAATTAGAGGTATGAGGATAAAGTAATTGAATACTTTGTAGCGGTAACGAAAAATCAGGAAATAACCGAATTAAGTGATTTTGTTGAATATCTTCATCAACTAACCATGCAGGACAAATCGCCACACCTAAAGATGAAAGAGTCATTTGATGAATTGCAGTCACCGAGTTTGATTCATACTGACTTCGAATAAAAGGTAATGAATATTGCTCCCCTAAACTGTTTTGCAAAATATATTGTGAATCTTGCCAATTTAATAAAGTGTGGCCAATCCAAGGAACATTCGCTAAATCAGATATATTTTCTATAGGATGGTCTTTTATAAACTGCGGAGTAGCCACAAGATAAATTGGATATTCTCCGATTTTTCGAGTTTTTAGAGATGAATTTTTTAAATTCCCTAGTCGAATAACCAGATCTAATTTTTCAGTCACTAAATCATCGAGAGATGAATTAAACGAATACTGTAAACGTAAATGTGGATAAAGCCGGCAAAACTCAGGAAGTAAAGGCAAAATGAAACGTTGGCCAAATTCATTAGTAGATGAAAACCGTAAAGTGCCTGTAATGCTTGTACCTAAGTGTTGGCTTCGTTCAAATGCCTCATCAATCTGAAGTTGGATTTGTTTAAAATCCTCATAAAAATGCTGACCAATTTCAGTTAATGCAATATTACGGGTGTTGCGAATTAATAGACTTGTATTTAGCTGTTTTTCTAATTGTTTTATATCAATACTTACCATTGATCGGCTTAACCCTAAAATTTCAGCAGCCTTGGTAAAAGAGCCAGAATCAACGACTTGTAAAAAACTGGTAATTTGCTTGAGGTTTTTTTGCACAATTAAGCCAATTGTTTAAAATTATCAAACAATGATTTTACTTCGCTTGCATCGACAATAAAAGAGCTGGATCTTACCCTGCCTGCACGGAGGTAGGTATGTCTTATCGATATAAAATAGCAACAGTGTTTTTACTTGGGTTCTTTATTGATTGCATCAACATTTTTATGTCTGCAATTGCATTGCCTAATATTGCATCGTCATTTTCAGTTAGCCAATCCATGGTCGCTTGGGTAACAAATGCTTATATTCTCGGCCTCATTTTAATTATGCCCATGAGTTTATGGTTAGCCACCAAACTTGGGAACCAAAAGTTATTGTGTTATTCGATGCTGTTATTCTCGATAAGCATCTGCTTTATTGGCTTTAGTGAATCGATTTATAGCTTAATTTTTTGGCGATTTATTCAAGGTGTAGCTGGAGGTTTATTAATTCCAGTCGGGCAAGCTCTCGGGTATGCATTCTTCCCGAACCAAGAACGCCAACGCATTTCTACATTAATTATGGCAATTGCTCTGATTGCACCAGCTTTTTCACCTGCTATTGGTGGCGTAATTATTGATTCATTGAATTGGAGATGGGTATTCTTATCTAACCTTCCTTTTTCTTTACTGGCGGCAGCTCTGGCATGGTTATGGGTTAAAAAAACAGAGAATATGTCGAGTGAAAAACCAGACATAAAAGGCTTGGTTATTTTTAATATGAGCCTGTTATGTTTGTTACTCTCCTTTTCATTTTATAGTGATTACCATAACGCCTCATTCGCTCTAATTAGTTTTCTAATTTCAATTGGAATGCTTATTTTTTACATTCGACATGCGAAAAAAATTTCCCATCCAGTTCTTAATCTTGAGTTATTAAAAAATAAAAATTTACGTAATGCATTTATTGTCTATTACGCCGTTCCGGGTATTTTTACTGGCGTTAATTTACTCAATATTTTTAATTTACAACTTAACTTTGGCTTTAATGCAAAACAAACTGGTTTATTCATGTTGCTCTATGCAACCGGGGCACTCGCAGCCATGATTAGTGGCGGCCTGCTCTATCAACGGTTAGGAAAAAAGTATCTTCTTATTATTGGAATAACCCTACATAGCATTGGCATATTTCTTTTATTTTGTATTTCAAACACTAGCCCTTTGAGCTTTTTAGTAATTGCTTATTTATTGATGGGTATGGGTGGCGGTCTAAGTGCCAATATTGCCCAAATTAGCTCATTGATTGATTTTTCAGGACAAGATTTATTACAAGGAAGTGTGCTCTGGAATATTAATCGACAAATTTCATTTAGTGTCGGTACTGTTGTTCTCATTTCGATATATAACTTGATGTCTGGCTCAAGCGATCTGCTTCGTTATCAACATACTTTTTTAATTGCAGCTTTGATCTGCTTACTTTCACTCATTCCCGTTTTAAAGGAGAAAACCCATGTCTAAACAAATGGATCAAGCCATTAAAAGTGTCATTGACCTACATGTTTTAATAGAAAATGTATTTACAGGCAAAAATGTAGAGCAAAGTCTTAAGCCTCTTTTAGATAGCTTTGATCAGAATTTTAAGATGGTTACGGTTCAAGGCCAGAGTATTGGTTTCGCTGAAGTGAATAGTTTATTTAGCCAGAATATCGGGAAGAAACCTTCATTAAAAATCGACATTATTAAGAGTACAGCTTTATACGAATTTGAAAATTATTGTTGGGTGCAATATCAGGAACATCAGCAAACTGATGAAACCGAGACAGTACGTACCTCTACAGCCTGCATTAAAGTAGAAGGCGAAAAATGTTATTGGGTTTACTTACATGAAACTTTAGTTCCCTCATCTTCTTAACTCATCTAAAGCATTTTAAAGATGGCACCTATTTTGCTTAACAATATTACGTTTTATGAAAATCGTAATACTGATCAAAATGGGGAGCTCTCGATATGGGTTATGTTGCAAAGGAATTTACGGGAAAGAACAAGCTGATTCTCAGTATTTGTTCTTTCGTTATTCCAATATGTCTTTGGTGCGCAATCAGTTACTTACCTTTTGTTTGGCATCCTCAAGTACAAATCACGAGTTCGGGAAGTGTTTCTTACTTACAAGTAGGAAGTCGCATTGATAAAAATGTGTTCTATCTCGAAGCACAAAATGCAGTCAATCGAAATTCTGCACCACCACAAGGTATTTTGGTTAATCCGATTTATTTACCAGCTCCCCATGAAGTCGCTAAGGCTTTGGTCACTGCCTTTACCACGCCACCAGAACAACCTGATTCGCCGTGGTTTCATCAAAGTTTATGGCACAGTATCAAACTGGTTTTTTCAGCGTTTTTTATCTCTTCATTAATCGGGATTCCACTGGGTATTTTGTGTGGTTTTTCTAAGCGTATATCCCTATTGACGGAACCTTTTGTTGAGTTTTTCCGTTACTTACCAGCTCCCGCCTTTGGCGCACTTGCAGTAGCAATTTTAGGGATTAATGACGCACCTAAAATTGCCATTATTGTGATTGGTACTCTCTTTCAGCAAATTCTAATTATTGCCAATACCACCCGAATGGTTGATCGAAGCTTAATTGAAGCTGGCTATACGCTTGGCACCAATAAGCTCAAAAGTTTATTTCATGTGGTGATTCCTGCTGCCTTACCTGATATTTACCGTGACTTACGTGTGTTAGTGGGCTGGGCTTGGACCTATTTAATTGTTTCAGAATTGATTGGTACGACCTCGGGTATTACATGGTTTATTACTCAACAGGCACGCTATCAAAACTTTGACAATGTCTATGCAGCTATTTTGATTATTGGGGTGATTGGTCTGGTCTGTGATTGGCTATTAATGAAGTTAGGTGAGCGGATGTTCACTTGGAAAGTAGGAGCAAAATAATGAACGATTCAACATTTAACGCACATGAATACTTTCAAAAAATTTATGAACGTCCTGTGATTTTAGAAGCTAAACAACTGAGCCAAGTGTTTAAGCATGGTCAAAGCGAACGCACTGTTTTAAATAAGCTCGATTTAAAAATTCATAAAAGAGAATTTATTTGTGTGATTGGCCCCTCTGGCTGCGGCAAATCGACATTAAGCCGTGTTATTGCAGGTTTAGACCCATACCATAGCGGAGAAGTTTTAGTAGACGGCGAATGCATTACAGGCCCATGTCCTGAACGCGGCATGGTGTTTCAGGGCTATACCCTTTTTCCGTGGAAAACTGTAAAAGAAAACGTGATGTTTGGTCCGCAAATGCGCGGCGCTAGTCAAATGACAGCCGAAGCTCAAGCACGTGAATGGATCAATATTATTGGTTTAGAAAAATATGAAAATCAGTATCCACACCAACTTTCTGGTGGCATGAAACAGCGTGTTGCGATAGCTAGAGCTTTGGTTAATCAACCTAAAATTTTACTCATGGATGAACCTTTTGGTGCACTCGATCCACACACCCGTCAAAAAATGCAAAAGCACTTGATGGATTTATGGCAAAACATTGATATCACCATTATTTTTGTGACCCATGACATGGATGAAGCTATTTTACTGGCAGATCGAATTGTGGCACTTAAAGCCAACCCCGGTGAAATTAAGGAAATTATTGAAGTTAATTTGCCACGTCCACGCTCACTCGACTTAATGAGCACACCTGAGTTTAAACAGCTTCGTTCACGAGTAGATTATTTAGTTCATGCTGAAGAAGATGAGCTTGACCCTGCTTTACAAGACTTACCAAAAATTCCGCGTATGACTCAGGTCAGTTCAGAAAAATAAGAAAGACATTAAAAAGCCCAAGTTGAACTTGGGCTTTTTATTTATTTGGCTTATTTGAGCTGTTCTATGAGTGTCGGATAAATCAGCCCATCTACATTTTGTTCAGTTTTATAAATACCATTTTCGACGTTAAATTTATTGACGTGATAGGTCGAGCCATAAATCGAGTCAAAGCCTTCAGATTTAGCAAATACTTTCTTATTGGCATTGATATCTAATAGATGTGTACCGCTAACCATCAACTCATATTGTTTTGGGTCGACGCCTGAACGGTTTGCCATGATTTTAACTGCTTCAGTATGGGTTGCAGGGTCATTAATATACTTAACGGTTTTGTCCCACACCTGAATGATCTTTTTCCATTCTTCTTGATGAGCAGTTAAATGGCTCATGTTGACGGTCAAGGTGTCATAAATTAAACCCGGCTTGTCTTTAGAGGTATAGATAATTTTTGAACCAGCCACTGCTTTTAATGCCTGACCTGCAACAGGTTGCCAAACAGCAATTGCAGAAATATCGGGGCTATTAAACACTTGAGGTAATTGGTTCGTCGCTGAATTTACCAGCTTCACCTCATTCGCTTTAATGTTATGGTCGGTTAAAGCTGTTGCTAGTAAAAGATGATCAACCAAGCCTTTTTCGACACCGATTGATTTTCCTTTTAGGTCTTGAATGGTACTAATGCCCTCTTTTGCAATAATGACATCATTGCCCGCAGAATAATCTGTTGCCATGATCATCATGCCTTGCGTACCGCCCGAAGCTGTTACCAAGTTATCACCATTAGTGACCAACACAGCATCGAGCTGATTTGCGGAAAAGGCTGAAAGCGAAGCCGAATAATCAAACCACTTAAACTCTACATTTAACCCTGCTTCTTTTAACCAACCTTTTTCAATGGCTACTTGCCAAGCCACCCAGCCCGGCCAATCACTATACCCAATGGTAATTGGTTTTGTATTTGTGGCTGCCTGAGCGTCTTGTTTGGCCTCAGGCACTTTAGCGGTATTGTCACACCCACCCAATACAACTGCCGATAAAATAGATACGGATAACAACGCTTTTTTAATCATATAGAAACTTCCCCAACATTTTTACTAACAACACTTTGAGCGGTTTGATTGAGTGACTGTATGTAAGCTCGCCAGCCTCCCAAATGGCTAATATCGGTTGCATCTTGAATGGCATACGCTTCGCAAATAAAGCCTTTGACCCATGTGCCATCTTTTAATTTGAGGTTCCCAATACCAAGTGGTGCGGGTACTTCAGCCACAATGGCTCCAAAATTTGCTAAAGGAACATCCCACACTTCAACTTCAATTGAAGTACCTTTCGCGTCGCATTGCAGCCCCGGTTTTGGTGGCGTAGTATTTTTTAAGGCAAAGAGTTTATAAGTGTCTGCTGTCTGGGTTTTCTTGAGCAAAGTAGCATTACGGCTAGTGAGCTGAAAATTAAGGGGCATGCCTGTTAAATGTGCTCCCACAACTGCTAGCTGTACTGAATGATTTGATTGGATCTCTAGACTTTTTTGATAATGCTGAGTTGATTTACCTAAACTCAGCGATGTTTCGGCTTGCCAAAGCTGCGCAAAATTGGCGATTGCCTGATCGTGCCAAGCTGGTGCAATAAAGGTTACGCCGCTTGGTAGGCCGTCTTCACGGAGTACATTTGGTAAGGCCAAAGCAGAAAAATCGGCAAAATTGACAAAGTTGGTATAGGCTCCCATATGTGCATTTTTAGTCAATGGGTCAGCTTCAACTTCGGCAATGGTGTAAATGGTTGGCGCTGTCGGAACCATCAAGGCATCAAAAGGTTGTAATGCCGAATTAATTTTTCGAGCAAGCACGGCGCGGTTATATTCGGCTTGAAGTGCATCTGTTGCCTTGAATTTATCTGCCTGCGCAATAATTTGAGCAATAACAGGATGAGCCTTTTCACGTGTTATCATGCGTTCAACGGCGACTGTTCTTTCAGCTACCCAAGCATCGTTATACAATGCGGCAGCAAGCTCATTAAACGCGCTGAAATCAATACTCTCAACGTCATAGCCCAGTTTTTTTACGCGCTCAATTGCCACTAAAAAAGCTTTTTCAGATTCAAGATCACCATAAAACTCAAGCTGAGCTGGAATAGCTATTTTTCGTTTAGAAAATTGAGTCGGTACATTAGCTGGATGTGCTCGTGAATATTCATCTGTTTCATCATAGCCCTGCATTAAATTGGCAACGGTCCACGCATCATCAATATTCAGCGCAAAAATAGAAATGACATCAATGGTTCGACAGGCTGGAATTAAACCTGTGGTAGAAAACCAGCCCTTTGTCGGCTTAAGACCCACAATATTGTTATGGCCCGCAGGAACACGACCTGAACCCGCCGTATCAGTCCCCAAACTAAAAGGCACAATACCATTGGCAACCACTACTGACGAACCCGAGCTTGAACCACCGCTGATATATTCGGGATTAAAGCTATTTTTTACTGCGCCATAGGGTGAGCGAACGCCGACTAGTCCAGTCGCAAACTGATCGAGATTGGTTTTACCAACCACAATTGCCCCTGCTTTTTTCAGCTTGGCAACTACGGCAGCATCTTGGTTCGCTAAATATTGAACCTCTTTACAGGCAGCGGTAGTGTGAAAACCAGCAACATCAATATTGTCTTTAACTGCAAATGGCACACCGTATAGAGGTAAGTCAGCAACATTCTGGTCTTGTAAAATATCAATTTGCGATTGAATCTGCTCGTTCGATGCAATTTCAATCCATGCATTATCATCATTTTTAATTTCTGCAACGTAACTAATCAGATCTTCAAGATGGATTTGTCCGTTTTGATATGCTGTTTTCCAGTCTAGGATGGTCCATAATTTTTTCAACACGCTACTCCTCATTTAGTCATTTTGCTGTATCGGCGGCATGACGGCATCCATTAGTTCTAAATGCCCTTTAATCACCCCTTTCAGCACAATAAATTGCTGGCTAATTTGTCTAAGCTCAGAACTAGCCCCTTGCATTAACATGACTTGCAATATCTTTTGTTGGTCGAGCTGGATATGAAGTGAGCTAATCACCTGTGCTAAAAACTGTTGTTGTAAATCGACCAATTGATTACGCAAGGTCATTTGGCTAGCGTCGTAAAGTAGCGTTAATGTGCCCACCATGACTTCATTGGCCTGCGCCTGCTCTGCAATTAAGTGTTTATTAATCATGTCGACAATGGCTTGCGAGCGACTTTCATAGTTCTGCTCGACAATTTTTTGGTCGAGTGCATTGAGGGTCGTTTCAGGTACGGTAATACTGATTCGAGCCAACTTTTGTTTTGCCACAGTCTTATCCTTTTGTTTTAGGCGGCTGATTGTTTTGCTTGATATATACGCCTGCACGTACGCTAAGCAATTCGACTAAAAAGGCTTTCAAAGTTAGCTTTGGTTGAACCACAGGTTTTACATCGTTCATATCGCACCTCTAGCTTGGTATTACCAAATTCATTTTTTGTATTACTAATAAGAGATGCAGAAAATGTGCCAGTTTTTAAGCGTCATTTTGATGGGCTTCGTAGGAATTTATGAGTGATTTTTGGGCAAAAAAAAGCCCCATGCACAGGGATGGGGCTATCTCTTTTAATCCTTAGTTATGTTTCAATAAATCATTCTGATTAAAAAGGAATCCATCTTTAGAAGCCTCTATCTTTATATTATTTATTAAACTTTTAAAATCATTAATCGCTTTATTTGTATCATTACCTTCGCCTTCATATGTCACTAAGATAACTCCAGCATTAGTACCTGATGAAGCACTGATAAGAAAACGTTTATCAAAGTTGGTTGTAAAAACATTCGCTTGATAATTCATACCACTACTCAATGGAATATTAATATCCTCATTAACCAATGTTACCCCTTTCATTTTCACTAGTCCTTGTTTCGGAATTTGTAGCGAAGCAACCAGATATTGCATACCCTCTTCTATACCTTTTGGATAATATATCGAAATTATAACTGCCTGTTTACTCGCTTGTTTTATTGCAATTAGCTCTTCATTTTGACCTTTGCTAATATCCCACTGATCTTTTAGATTAACTACAATATTTTTATATTTTACTTCCTGAGCGTAAGCCGGCATAAGTAAATAAAAAAATAGAAATGATAGTAATAGAATTCTCTTCATAATAATTTCCTTTTTATTCTTGAAGTATAATATTGAATATAATTAATACAGTCTAATCTATTTAATTTTTAATCTTCTGATAGACTAATCAAACTATGAGCCCATACATATAAAGAATCTAAAACTGGCTTAAAAGTTTTTCCAAAATCTGTCATTTCATAGACAACTTTGATCGGTGCTTTTTCACCATAAACCGTTCTAGAGATTAAACCGCTTTGCTCTAACTGCTTGAGTTGAAGACTTAATGTCATTTCAGTAATTGTAGGAATGAGCTGCTTGATTTCATTAAAGCGTTTCGGCTTATCTTTTAAATAATACAAAATCACGCATTTCCATTTTCCACCCACCAAGTCCATCGCCATACTGATATGACATGGATAAGTTTTTCCGTTTACCGTGACTTCACATGTATTTTCAGTATTTGCCATTTTTAACACTACCTATCAACTTTGATAGTTATTGTACGCCAATACTATAAAAATTATAGTGACTATTATTTTTATAGTTTAAAGGCACTCTCATGGCTTTACTGATTTTAGCTCATCCCTACTACGCGCAATCTATTGCAAATAAAACGATTGTGAATGAACTCGTAAAAACCTATCCAGACCTTGAAGTCCGAGATATTTTCCAACTTTATCCAGACTACCAAATTGATGTAAGTGCTGAACAAGAAGCCTTGTTGCGCCATGACACCATCATTCTGCAATATCCAATGTTCTGGTTTAATATGCCGGCAATTTTGAAATTATGGTTTGATGAAGTTTTTACTTATCAGTTTGCTTATGGCTCTCAGGGCGATAAATTAAAAGACAAAAAAGTCATTATTAGTATGACGGTCGGCCAAACAGAAGCCAACATGGTGAACGACCAAGAAAACTTAATCGATAGCTTTTTAAAAGCGGTTCAATATTCAATTCAATATACGCAAATGCAGTTAAGCGCCACTTACTTGCTTTATGACGTTTCGCCTTTATCAGGTAACCCAGAGTCAAAAATTAAATTAGAAGCGGTTGAACATGGTCATAAAGTATTAAAGCATTTATCTGAAGCATAAGATTTAAAGAGAGCATCAATATCGATGCTCTCTTTTTAATTTAGGCCACAGGTGCCAATGTAAATAGCACTTGTCCTGTTTTTACGGTTTGCCCTTTTTCAATGGTAATGGTTTCAACCTTCATGCGTTCGGGCGCAATAATTGGAATTTCAATTTTCATTGCCTCAATCACCGCAAGGGTTGCACCTTCTTCAACAATATCTCCCGATGCACATTCAATTTTCCAGATTGACCCCGGCATGTGTGATTCGACTGCACAACCGCCTTCAGGGATCACCACGGTTTCACCTTCATCTACAGCATCTAGGCTTTCAGAGATATATTCTTGTAAACCTGCTTCGTGCCAACGGCGACGTTCAGCCTCGAAATTGGCTTGTTGCATGTCTTTAAAGGCTTGAATGCTGTCTTGATGTGTTTTTAAAAACTCGTTGTATTCTTTTAAATTGAGTACACCGTCTTCAATACGAAGTTGTAGGCGGCCCGCCTTAAAGTCTTCACGCATTTGCAAAAGTTCAGTCTCAGAAACTTCATAAAACTTAACTTGGTCAAAAAAACGTAATAACCACGGTTTGCCATCTTCGAAGTCGGCATTTTTACGGTAACGACTCCACATTTGAGTGGTACGGCCAACAAACTGATAGCCACCCGGTCCTTCCATACCGTACACACACATATACGCACCACCAATACCTACAGCATTTTCAGGTGTCCAAGTTCGCGCAGGGTTATATTTTGTAGTGACTAAACGTTGGCGTGGGTCGAGCGGTGTGGCAACGGGTGCACCTAAATACACATCGCCTAAACCCATCACCAAATAGTTTGCGCTATAGACCACATCTTTAACTGCTTGCTTGGAAGCCAATCCATTAATACGGCGGATAAACTCGACGTTATCTGGGCACCACGGCGCATCTGGACGAACAATTTGTGTGTAGCGCTCGGTGGCAAGTTGAGTCTGCGAATCTTCCCAAGCCAAAGGCAAATAGACAGTCCGTGAAGGCACCTGCATATTTTGAATGTCAGGTAACTCGGCTTCTGCTTGCTGAAGTTTCTGTAAAAGTTCACGTTGATCGAGCTGGATTGAATCAAAATGAATTTGTAGTGAACGAATACCCGGTGTTAAGTCAATAATGCCCTGAATGTTTTGATCTTTGACCCATTGCATAAGCGCATGAATACGGAAGCGTAAATTTAGATCGAGTACTAACTCACCATATTCCACCAACAAATAGCTATTTCCTGCTGGTCGATAGGTCACGTTTGGTAAATCAGTTTTACCTTCTAAAGTGGCTAAAACAGCATCTTTTAAAGTGTCGAGTTCTGCTTGAATAGCTGGATTAAAATTGATCTGAGTTGTATCGGTCACGGTTAAGCTTTGATGATATTTTTGGTCGAGTGCTTTTGCTTGTGCATAACTCAAAGGCACAAATTTAACTTTATCGCCTGCTTTTAGCTGCCCGATTTTCCAAAGCTCGGAATGAATGACTACCGCAGGGCAAACAAAGCCGCCTAAGCTCGGACCATCCGGACCCAAAATAATTGGCATATCGCCCGTAAAATCAATTGCGCCAATCGCATAAGCATTATCGTGAATATTGGATGGATGTAAGCCTGCCTCACCGCCGTCTTCACGTGCCCACTCAGGTTTGGGACCAATTAAACGAATGCCTGTACGGCTTGAGTTATAGTGAATTTCAAACTCATTGGCAAAGAACGTATCAATATCTTGTTTGGTGAAAAAATCTGGCGCGCCATGTGGCCCATACATCACGGCAATTTCCCAGTTTTGGGTAAAGCTAGGAATTTGCGCTTGAGCTAGAGCTGTGGTCGATTGAGTGGAATATTCAGTAATTGGCAGCATATCACCAATTAATAAATTACGGCCTGCATGCCCACCAAACTGCCCTAAAGTGAAAGTCGCCTGTGACCCTAAATAGTTAGGAACATCGAAACCACCTTTAACACCTATATAGCTACGGCAACCTGAACGGATAATCCCACATTTTAAAACTTGGCCTTTTTTCACATTGATGGTTTGCCACATCGGGACAAGTTCGCCATCAAGTTTTGATGGCATGTCACCGCCCGTAATCACAATTTGGCTATCGCAGTGAAACTTTAAAGTTGGCCCTTGCAAGGTACATTCAAGCCCTGCGGTATTTGGTTCATTGGCTAACAATTGGTTTGCCACCGTTAAACTGAGTGGATCGATGGCACCTGATGGTGGCACACCAACATCCCAATAACCTAGTCGACCTGTTACGTCTTGAATGGCGGTTTGAATACCAGCCTGCAACACCTCAATTTTTTGAGTTTTCCATTCAAACGTATTTAAAAAACGAGTGGTTTGAGTACCAAAAGCAAATACATCACAAGCAATAATGTTTTGCAAATATTCCAGATTGGTTTCGATACCTGCCACTTGCGTATTTGCAAGACTAGCACTCATTGCCTGTATGGCTTGTTCACGTGTTGCAGAGGTCACAATGATTTTGGCAATCATTGGGTCATAAAAAGATGACACCGTTGAACCTGTTTCCACCCATGTTTCGACTCGGGCTTGCGGGTCAAATTTAACATGTGTGAGTAGACCTGCACTCGGCTGGAACTGTTTAATCGGGTCTTCTGCATAAAGACGTACCTGAATAGAGTGTCCTGTTGGCTCTAACTGTTGGGTCGGTGCTGACCAGTCACCGCTTGCCAAGGTAACCATCCACTCGACTAAGTCGACACCAAACACTTGCTCAGTCACACCGTGCTCGACTTGCAAACGCGTGTTGACCTCTAAGAAATAAAATTCTTGGGTTTCAGTGTCCATGACAAACTCAACCGTACCAGCCGAGCGGTAGTTCACCGATTGCATGAGTTGAATCGCAACTTTTTGCAGATACTCACGTTGCTGTTCGTTTAGGTGGGGTGCGGGTGTTTCTTCAATGACTTTCTGATTACGGCGTTGTACCGAACAATCACGCTCACCCAACGCTAAAACTTGCCCTTGCCCATCACCAAAGATTTGAACTTCGATATGGCGCGCATGTTGTACAAATTTTTCTAAATATAAACCTGCATCTTTAAAATTGACTTGCGCTAAATAAGATACGGTTTGATAAGCATCTTTTAACTCGGTTTCATTCCAGACCAGACGCATACCAATACCACCACCGCCCGCGGTACTTTTCAGCATAACCGGATAGCCAATACGAGCTGCTTCAAACAAAGCCTCAGCTTCATTAGCAAGTAGCGAACTGCCCGGAAGTAAAGGTACATTGCTTTTAATAGCAAGTTCACGTGCAGTATGCTTTAAGCCAAAATCGAGCATTTGGCTTGAAGTTGGACCAATAAAAGCGATACCTTGGCTTTCACACAAATCACAAAACTCGGCATTTTCAGACAAAAAACCATAACCCGGATGAATGGCTTCTGCTCCCGACTGTTTTGCAACCTCAAGGATTTTTTTAATATTTAAATAACTTTGATGCGCAGGCGCAGGGCCAATTAGGAAAGCTTCATCGGCCAAAGTCACGTGTAAAGAATCACGGTCGGCTTCGGAGTAAACAGCCACCGAAGCGATCCCGAGTTTTTTAAGGGTGCGAATGACGCGACAGGCAATGGCGCCACGGTTGGCAATTAGAACTTTTTTAAACATGCTTACACCCCTTCCGCTTCACGGACAACCAGTTGAATTTTGGTTGGGTTATAGGCATTACATGGGTTGTTTAACTGGGGGCAATTAGAAATTAAAACAATCAAATCCATTTCTGCCCGAACTTCGACATATTTCCCCGGAGCTGAAATTCCGTCATCAAATTTAAGCTGACCGTCTGGCGTTACTGGCACATTCATAAAAAAGTTAATGTTTGGGCCGATGTGACGCACATTTAAACCATGCTTTTTTGCAATCGGGTGTTTTGCCAAGGCATACATAAAGTTGTTACGGCAACTATGCATAGGATACGTTTCATGTGCATAGCGAACTGTATTACTTTCACATGAACAGGCGCCGCCAATGGTGTCATGGCGCCCGCAGTTATCATCATGAATAACCGCAATTGGGCGGCCAAAGTTACTATAGAGCTTGGTGCCCTTTTCTAAATAGATTTGTTGGTTGATGGCCAAAGTGTCCATTGCGCTATAACGCTCAGTTGGATTTTCGGCACTCATAAATAAAGTATCGACCGCTTGGTTTCCCTCAAGGTCAATAATTCGAAAATATTGGCCCTTTTTAACCTCGCACATCCACGCTTCACCCGCAGGACAAACTTCATTTAAAACTGCTTTTTCAAATGATTGTAAAACTGTCATGATGCTTCTCCTGATTTAAATATTGCTAAGTGCGTAGTAGCGGGCTGTGTTTTGAAACGCACGCTGATTTTGCGAACATGCATCACGACAAATATCGCTGTCTGTTAGAGAATTGGCTTTAAATAAACTAAGTTGAATATCGGCAGGTTGATAGCTTGGGCTGGTGTCTAAACCATGCGGTGCAGCAGATAAAAATATTAAACAGTCCATTTCAAAGCGCAGTTCAATGCTTTGATCAGTGTTATCAGAACCGACATAAGACAAAGCACCGTTTTCATCTGGCACAACTTTAGAAAATAGGTTAACGGCGGCACTCAGGTCTTGGCTGGCAAGTCCGTATTTACACATTTCAATGAGTAAACTGTCTAAGCCGTTTTGGTACATATCATTTCGGGCATCTTGAAATGTGCGATTGCCGAATTGCTTTTCAATTTGCTCAGGTCGGCTTGGGCCACAAAGCGCATCATTCCAACCATGATCGTCATGAACAATGGAAGCCATCACACGGCCTAGGTCTGAATAGAGCACATTGGAAGCTTTTAAATAGGCCGTGTGTTGCCCTTTTAAACTGTCAGGCATGTTAAAACGTTCAAGCACATCGGCAGCATTTACACAAAACAAAGAAACATTTGCCTGAGCGCCTAGCGATGTAAATCTAAGAATACTTCCCTTTTGAATACGACCTGACCAGTGATGTCCGCCAGGTAAAAGTTCGGTCCAAATCGCCTGATTGTTATGATAACTTGCAGTGTTCATAGCTACTCCTGTCGGATAGTTTTAGACTTCCTCCCGGGCTTTTATCCCTCCGTGTAGTTCGCTAGGAACCGTGAACTCTCGGTCCAGTCATACATAAAGTATCGGAACCCTAGATCACTTTTGATTGCTTAAGACTATGCAAAGGACATGCCAGCTTAGTATTACGTTTTTGGCTAAAAGTAATACTAAACTTGAGCTGTTTAGGTGCAATTTAAGTTCAAAAATAAAAAGCTGCACTAAAAATTGTGCATTTCAAAGCATCAGTACCGCAGTAATTGTCTTTATAGATATTTGAGTAACAATTAACGAATGCACAGCAATTTTAATTAGGAATGTTTTTCTTATTGATCTAACAAAAAGCCAATCATCTCTACAGTAAAATGATTGGCTCTACTCTAAGAGTTTGAATTAATCTAACTTAAGTTGCTGTCTAAGCTTTAAGATATCGACCAGACCTTTATCTCTGGTTTGATATAAATCGATATTTTTATATTGGGTTAAAAGCTGGTTGGTTTCTGCTTCCAACAACTCTGCTGTCTCATCTGAATGTTGAAATGCATGCATATCGTTCCACCATTCTGTCATTGGTGGGCCTAAATGATGAATTGCCTCTTTAAACCCCTTTTGGTGGGCAAGCTGCATATTAATGTAGGGACCAAATAACGCCCATCTTAAACCTGGGCCACTAGTAATCGCGACATCGACATCTTCGGCAGAGCACACGCCTTGTTCAACCAATGAAAAGGCTTCTCGCCATAACGCAGCCTGCAAACGGTTTGCGACATGCCCTTTTACTTCTTTATTTAAAACGATTGGATTCTTGCCAAGTTGTTTATAGAACTCAGAAGCCTGTTTTAAAATTTGAGGATCAGTCAAATTTCCACCAACAATCTCGACCAAAGGTAAAAGATGAGGTGGATTAAAAGGATGACCTAATAAAATACGTTCAGGATGTTGTGCCTCTTTTTGAAAATCAGACACTTTTAAGCCCGATGAACTTGAAGCAATAAGAGTATGTTGAGGGCAATATGCTGTAATTTCTTTATATAGCTCTTGTTTTATATCGAGACGTTCAGGGGCATTTTCTTGAATGAAATCTACGTCTGAGACTGCATCTTTTAAATTATTAAAAATTTCCAGATGAAGCAGCACATCTGGTTGAGTATGAGCGTGTTCAGCGTTTTGATCTAAAGCCAATAAATCACTTAAATTTGCAGATATTCTATTTTTAAAGACCGCTTCATCTATAGGATACGGGTCGTAAACCTTAACTTTAAATCCTTTATATAAAAATAAGGCCGTCCAACTTGCACCTATTACACCAGCTCCAACAACACCAACCGTTTTAATGACTTCCATATTTTCCTCGTAAAAATGTTGTTTTATTCGAAATTTCTTTACTCAATTTAATGCTAAATAAACATAGCAGATTCAACCAATCAATAAATTTAATTGTTTATATTTTATATAATTTGTCCTATATTCCTTAGCTTGAAAATTGATTCCTTTCATTAGTACAACTTAATCTTTTACCATTTTTTAACCGTTATTTACTGAATTTTATGTCAAAAAATCTAGCAACATTGATTGGTTTAAGTGCCATTCTCATGTGGGCATCTCTGGTCGGTCTGATGAAGCAAGTTAGTGCCGCCCTTGGACCTGAGCTAGGTGTTACGCTTATTTATTCTTTAAGTGCGCTACTGTTACTGGCCATTTTCAAAGTCCCAGACTTTAAACAGATCTCTAAAAAATACTTAATATTTGGCACAATTCTATTTGTGGCTTATGAAGTGTGCTTTTCATTTGCGATTGCTTATTCTCAGACGGCACGACAAGCAATTGAAATTAGTATTGTTAACTATTTATGGCCGAGTTTAACGGTTTTGGCTTTCGTGATTTTTAAGGAATTAAAGTTTAATTTTCTTATTATTCTTGGCTTACTTATTTCAATTTCTGGCATTATTTTTATTCAAACTGGAAGCGGTGATTTTAGTCTAAATAGTATTGTCGATAATTTTCACAGCAACCCACTGAGCTATATTTTGGCATTTACAGGTGCCATCATCTGGGCTTTTTACTGTGTAATCACTAAAAAAATGAGTAATGGGCAAAATCCAATTTCCATTTTCTTTGTTGGTGTCGCGCTCACTTTATGGCTCAAGCTGCTTGTCTCGGGGCAATTCGCTATTCCATCAATCGATATTCCAGCAGTCATCACCCTTTTAGTGGCATCTGCTGCCATGGGTTTTGGTTATGCGGCTTGGAACATTGGCATCATTCATGGAAACATTACCATGCTTGTGGTTGCCTCTTATTTCACCCCTATTATTTCATCTATTTTGGCGATGTTTGTTTTACAAACTCAATTGTCCTTAAGCTTTTGGCAAGGAACAGCCATGGTTACGGCTGGTTCATTTATTTGCTGGATTTCAACCAACTGGTCTGTGATTCAACCTTTCTTTAAAAAATTAAGAAATAAAAAACCGTAACGAGCAGAATTAAAACGGGTCACAATTACTCGTTATTTCACCGTAGTACTGTAAAAGTTATCAATGGCATCAACCATTTGAGATAAACCCGGTTGCTCTAATGGGTAATGCCCTGCATTTTCCAATATTACGCTTTTTACAGGTACCTTCTGAATACGGCTAAGAAATGGTGTACTTAAATCAAGTGGAGTCCAACGGTCTTTTTCCGGTTGAGTTAACAAGACTGGGCACACATCAAACTCTTCAGGCGTCACTTCAGGTTTGTAATGCATATATGAGTCTAAAAATGTGAGTGAAACCGAGTTACCAGCCGAGGTTTTATCTTTCATAAAAGCCTTTAAAGCCTCTTTATTATTCACCAAGGTACTCATTTTACTTGCCCAGCTCATTGGAATCCGCATTGAGGCCAGAGGTGTTTTTGCAGTCAAATGCGCAATTGGTGTCCCTACTCGACTCATAAATAAGTTACTTGCTACAGTGTCTGTAACCTTCTGACTACTTGTGTCAAGAAAGGTCATTCCTACAATTGCTTTCACTTTTTTATTCTTAGCTGCAACGTGATACGTCAGCATTCCACCCGCGCTTAAGCCATAAAGCACAACCGGACGACTATCTTTTGCTAATTCAATATCAATTAAATCACTACCAGCCTGCACCCAATCGTTATAGCTAATAACCTTGCCTTTGCTAACTTGAGTGACACCATAGCCCGGCATATCGACTGCAATTGTTTCATATCCCCGATCAGCCAATGGTTTACCTAAAATCATCGACATTTGTCGGCCATTCGTACCTACACCATGAAATAAAATCACTTTAATTTTTGCATTTGGATTTCGATAAGTATCCAAATGGATGTTATTACCATTCCAAGCCCACCATTCTTCTTTTGGTAACTGGTCTTTAGGAATATGAAATTCTTGAGGAAGAAATTGTTCAATTTGTTGCCAAGCAGCTTGATTTTGATAACCCATTGCCGAATCTCCTGATTTTATTTCTTTAGCGGCAGATGCACTTGTAACACAGACTACAAGGCCTATTACACTCAGTTTACTTATTAAATACCGCATAACACCTGCGGGCTTTGTTGGTTGAACAGCATTCATTTTTGTTGTACTCGTTCTTATCCCAAGCATAGATATTAGGCGTTTAAATTTTAATTAACCATGTTAGGTTAAAGCAGATGTTTTAGTATTTAGGTCAATTGATAAATTCAGGGTCTGAGTGCTGAAGTCTTAAAACTCCGATGAAGTAGAATTCCCCCATTGCCCAAAGCGTGATAATATCCAAAAACTGACAATCACCAATGTCAAAATTATTTTCAGAGGAAATAAGATGTTAAAAACTCAAAAAATCAACATCGTACAAGAATTTGATGCACCCGTAGACAAGGTCTTTGCAGTCTTGAGTGAACATGAAAACCTAAGCAAACTTTTCGCTCCAGCTAAAGTGACTCGTATTAGCAACGGCAAAGACGCCCGTAATGGTGTTGGCTCTGCACGCAAAATGTCTATTCCACTCACCCCTTCATTTGTAGAAACAAATTTAGTCTATAAAGAAAATGAACTGATCGAATACGCAATCACGAGCGGAATTAGCCCAATTAAGGGTCACCGTGGTGTAATGAAATTTACTGACTTGGGAAATAACCGTACTCGTTTGGATTACACCATTAGCTTTAAAGGTCGCGTTCCTTTTATTGGCCCGATTATTAAGGCAGCCTTACAAAATGGTGTGAGTCGTGGGCTTAAAAAACTCAAGTTTTAATCAAGATATAAAATAAAAAGCCCTTTATCGGGCTTTTATTTTTAAAGAGATCTATGGATGAACTGCTGCATCAATTTATACAAATAGGAAATTAGAGAACCTAACCACAAAAACAAAAGCCGACTCGTTAAAGTCAGCTGAATACTACAGTTTGAGAAAATTGCTTAAATAGTTCTTGTTCGTGGCAATCTTCTATCTATTTTCTTTTTCTAAAATTAATTTAACCCTTAATTATGACTATTTGATTAAAAAGAAATCAAAAATCTTCAATAAAAAGTAAAATAAATCACTACATGTAAAATTAGTGCAATTCAAATCACATTTAATAAATGTAATGTATATCAACAAGATCTTTAGAAACTTTCTAAAGTTTAGTATGCTAAAAATAACTTACTAATTAATAGAAAATAATCAATCCAATGGAACATCAAAGTTTGTTAAAGGAATTAAATTCACTTATTGAATATTATTCCAAAAGAACAGATTGTCCCCCTACCCGAATTCGTATAGGTTACAGAGCCTATGCCAAACTCATGCAGAATCCAAAATTTGCTGATGAAGTAACAAACTCTGCTTTAGATCCAAATAAACGTAAATATAAAAAGATGAAGATCAAAGTCACTAAAGATGATGATCAACTTGAACTCGAATGAATAAAAAGCCCAATGACTGGTCATTAAAATCATTAATATTCATATATTTAATTAATTACAAGGTGCCCCACAATTGTCACTTCACCGTTTCTAGCTTTAGGTAGAATTTGCTTCACTAAGTTGATTACTGACTCGTTTTCGACAGTAATCAAAAACTTTTGTGACTCTAAACCACAAACTGAAGTGTAGATAATATTTAATCGATTAAGGGCAATGTTAATATCATCTAACTCTTTTGAGTAAACTCTTCTAGATTTTTTTTGCTTTTTTATTTGTACCCATTTTTGGATCTAGAGATTTAAGAAAATCTTTTTGATCACTATTATCAGCGAATAAAACTATAATTGTATACACAGGTTGATGTTGAATATACATATCTGCATACTTAGATCATTAGCCTGATTTAGCTTTTAAGAAAGTGCTAACACATCATTTTGTAAATCAACTCGCATATTCGCTTCTTCTGAAGAGATATTGTACTTTTTTGAAGATAATCAACATTAGCTGTTACATCAGTCAAAGAAGTAAAGGGATGTACTAATTAATATGCTTGATAATAATTTTCTTTACAAACTACTTAGTTTTATCATTTTTAATGTCTCCCGGTAGTGCCAATCTTAGCTCACAATAACTCGGTATATTTTTATTCGATTTCATTTTTTCTTTATCTATAGCCAAGCCTCCTAATAACAATGATTCACCTAATTTGTATTGTTCTTTTGACTTACTATCTTTAAGTCCAGCAATATTATTTTGATCATCAAATATGATTTCATAGTTCTTAGGCACTACTAAGGTATGAATAGTTTCTTTATCGCTTTTCACTAGAATGGATAAGCAGTTGTTGTACAAGACTAATTTACCAGGCCATACCGCTTCTAACTGATGTAAATCTTTATCAAAATTTAAATCTTTTGAAAGAAGAAAAAACTGCTTATAAGCTTTTTCCGTATTTACTTCATGAGTAATGTTACTAGCAGAAACTTGGTCTAGTGTAATAGTTATTGAGTTGACATTTTTGTCTTCAGCAGAACATCTATATAGGAATGACATATATAGTGGAAAAATAGAAAACTATACTCTATTCACAAATTAAATCCTTATATAATATTGATTGTAAAAATATTTATTCAGTTTATTGGCAATAGAGAAATTTTATCATTTGGTATATTTTTTAAGCTCCCCCACCTAAAATACAACTTAATATAATAATAAAAATTTAAATATATATTTAAATCAAATTAATAAGTTTGCCTATCTCAAGTGAAAGTTATTAAGAATCATTTAAAAATTGAATGTCTTTTATAATGATTTCACCCCCATACTGTCATTTTTGTTAATCGTATGAGCTGTGCATCCTGATAACAGAATGCACAGTAATATTTTTATTTAATTTCTACCCAATCGGTATGAAAACCAAATGGTACAAAAAAGTGGGTTTTAAAAGGACTGCTAAACTCTAAGGAAAGTATTGTTAACTTTGCTTCTAATATTCATTCTATTTATTTGAAACTTAAATATTTTAGATTATGAAAATCGAATTTTAGCAGTTGACTCTCAGAAACATTGTCATTTTTATCTTCAAATTGGATTAAAATCGTTAGGGCCCTTTGCATTTTATTGTAAAGAAGATCCATGCGCACAATTGAAAGATAATTTTGATTCCAATCTAAATTATCTTTTCAAAAAGCTTAATCACATAATAAACACTTAAACATTCGTTCGATAATCCGCTTTTTTCGCACCCAATTGCTTTTTAATAAGTTGATCAAATAGTTGCAGAGCATATTTGTCAGATATATTGCGAATTCCAGGCAATTGAGGAAAACGATTCGCTAGTTTTAATCCTACTACAAAAGAAGGTGTAGCAAGTTTTGCCCATAAAGGAACTTTTACTTGAAGATCATGTGCAATATCTTTATTACTCGGGGCGGTGTGGTTAGGAGATAGTAAATAACTCACCATCGCTGCATGCATTGTACGCGACATACCAAAAAGTGGTATTTGGCTTAACCCGTTAATCATTGCATCAGTCAAAGCAATTGCTTCAGGACTTACAGTATACAAATATTGATAAAGCAAATAATCCAATACTTTCTGATCATCATCATTTGTACCAAGCAGTTCTGGCACAACACCCAAAATCCGTGTAACCCAACGCCACATTAAATTATAGCTTTGTTGTTCAGCTTCACTAACTTTAGTTCCTAGAGCACGAATTATATTGATGCGATATTGTCCAAAGGCATATACCCCAGCTGCTGTGGTCAATTGATCAATTGGATTGAACCACTCAGGATTCCATTTTTTACTACTTAAAATTCCCATTCGAACCATTGTGTGCATGAGCCTAATCCGCACCCAGATCTCCCAGCGCGGTCCTAAAGGTTTCATTCCGGCAACATCTAATGCTCCTACAAAACCTGTCGCTGTTTCCCAGTATCGTCGTGGAAAATCTCCTGCTTTATCAAGTCGTCCAGTAAATGCCATTACACGTGCTACATTCGGTGTAACATAAGTCATAGCCATTGAACCATGAACACTAAACATCAAGCCTAATGGATTGCGCAACCCCAAAGTTGCACCCAAGCGCATTTTTTCAAAGTCAGCCCAAGATGGTACAAACTCAACATCTTCAAAGAACTTACGTGCCGACTCGTTACCTTCAGACTCAAGCTTTCTGGCAGCAGCGTATATATCCCGAGTCATCATCTTTTTTTGTCGTAGTTCTAAGATCAATGCCTCCGCCAAGGGATCACCAATATGTTTCCATGGTTCTAAATCTAGCATTTCAGGTTCTATGCGTGCTATGTTTTTTGCAGGATGAGATGCAATCTCTTTTGCTCGTGCGATTCGTACCTCTAACGGATCCGAGTGACTGTTTGATTCCCAAGTTAAAGGATCAACGCCATTGTTAAACTTCAAAACTAAACGCTCAATACGTTTTTCTGCTGTGTCGAGTAGTTTATCGCTATAGGCAGTTTTTTGATCCACCAACAGTTCTTGAATGTGTTCATCAGCCGTAATATTTGATGTGTTCATAATGATTAAAAACCTCGATTTGCTTTAAGCCAAAACTATCATTTGATGTGATGCTGCAGACTATTTCGAATGAAACAAACTAATAAAAAGCTCTTTAGTAACAAAAAGTTGACTGGACAAAAAACCACTGATCTTAGGTACTGAATCATGGATACTCTGCAATCGTCGATGATAAAAAGTATGAGCTCGCACAGGTGGTAAAGAGTCGATCACTGGAAAATTCTGAGTAGGCACAAATACGAGCTTAACGAATTGCACAGTATCAAGAAACCCAACTACAGGAGCCTGACATTTTGAACATAAGCCTCGACGCAGAGCTGGCGAAGAACGATATTTCTTAAACTGAATGCTATGTTCTTCGGGCAAACTAATGTCATTTGCAAAAAAAACAGTGACATCAGCAAAAGGTTGCTTATAAATGGCTTGACAAATTTCACAATGACAAATGAACCGTAATAATGGTGTCCCCTTTACAGCAAATGTAGAGTGACCGCAGCTGCATGCGCACGATTGATGAATCATTTTTAAATTCCTATACTTAGTAATCAAATCAAATTTACGACTTCCGTAACTTTGCAAATGCCGCACTTCGCCCCCCATCCTGCCCACTGTTTTGTACCTTTAATGGTGTGGTACTTTGTTTATGTAACCCAAGCTTATTTCAAAGCCTACACAACATGAGGAAAGCCTTTATTTAGTGTGAATTGAAGATTAATGCCCGACAATTTAAGCTTGAAGATATTCTAATCCCTAGCGATAATCATTGGTGTACTACCATAATGTGTACGGCATACACATCATTAATCATATAATGTAGGAGGATGTATACCTTGTCAACATCGACGAAGCTTGGGAATGCAATTTCTTCAAACTATCATCATGGCAATTTGCGCGAGGCTCTTGTTGCTGCAGGGTTAGAGATATTAGAATTGAGGCAGAGTACGGAATTTAGTCTTCGTGAATTAACAAAACAAGTAGGTGTCACGGCTAATGCTATCTATCGGCATTTTGCTAATAAAGATGAAATACTTACCGCATTAGCTATTGAAGGATTTAAGCGATTAACCGATGTGCAAGAAACTGCCATACAAAATCATTCCAATCTCATCGAGCGTTTTTTAGCGGGTGGTAAAGCATATATTAATTTTGCACGTCAAAATCCTACACTCTTTCGTCTTATGTATGGACGCTTATCTATCATCAGCCAAAACGTAGAGGTTCAAGCTGCAGCCCAATCCGCGTACAATAGAATATGTTATGGGATAGCGTTGATATTAGACAAACCTATCGAAGATGCACAGGTCACCATTGGCACTATACATGCTTGGGGGCTTGTCCATGGGTTGAGTCATCTTATTATTGATGGTCAAGTAGATTCTCACACTACTGACATTGATAACCTAATTGATGCTATTATGTATCAAGCAGTTCCTTTATTTTCCTTAAACAAATTTGACCAACTAAAATAACAATTAAGGCCTTAAAGGACTTTCACACAGATACCAACATTCACATTGCAATTGATCATATGAGCTGTGTATCCTTATAAAAGAATACTCAGAAAATCAGAACTAAGACTTTTAAAAAGCCCAGCTTTCGACATGCTGGGACTAAAATTCAGTTAGGTTTAAAACCAGGTGAAAATTTTTATAAACCTCGTCATTCTGTATATAAAAATTATTGCAAAATTAAAAGAACAGCTAATAAAAAGAATATACATCCACTAATCTTATTTAATTTTTCAAAATTATTTCCACTAAGCATTTTTTCTTTAAATATAGAAGAGAAATTTGCATAAGCCAAATGAATTAAAAAACCAATTAAACAAAAAGTTAGGGATAAAATTAAGAATTGATAAATAATTTGTTTTTTAATATCAATAAACTGAGGAAATAGTGCAATAAAAAAAACAATAGTTTTAGGATTTAATAAAGATGCAAAAAGACCTTGATAAAATAACTTAGCCTTACTCACATTGGATTGAGTTGACTCTTTATTTAAGATTGTTTCGGAAGGAAGTTTGTTTATAAAATTTTTATATCCTAAATACATTAAGTAAAAAGCACCAATATATTTTAAAACAGTAAAGACTGCAGGATTACTAGTAATAATGAGGCCAACCCCACTTGCTGATATAACAGCAATTACAAACATTCCGATTATTAGTCCCAAGATACCAAATAATGAAGTTCTTACACCATAATTTATAGAGTTAGTCACTGTAAATAGGACACCTGGACCTGGACTAGATAACGTTAAAAAAGCTATTGTAATGAATACTATAAGACCACTCACCTATTACATCCTATTAAGTTATTAATTTTTTAAAATATTTAAACACCTCCTGATAATTAAAACAGGAGGCCATTTTCAATTATACAGTAATTAATGATGCATCTGATAACTCTTTAATAGAATCACGAGTACTCTTGTCTCGAACTTCAAATGCAACAATACCTTTCCATTTACTTTTATTTAGAATATCAACGAATTCAGTAAAATTCACAGTACCACGCGAAATACTAAAATGTTGATCTTGTTCACCATTATTATTACTGAACGATATTGCCTTAATTTTTTTATGATATTTTTTAACAATTTCTATTGGATCACCCTCTCCAATATTTGCATGACCAGCATCCAAGAAGAAATAGACATTATCATTATTAATATTAATATTATCAAACACATAATCATATTCCTCCATATGTGTAAAAACATAATAAAAAGGGCGATAAAATTTATAATTTGATAAATTTTCTAAATAAATATCTACAGATTTATCTTTAGCATATTCTGCTAGCTCTTTTACGGACTTAATAAAATTATCTAAAGCTTTCTGTTTGGCTAAGACAATTTTTTTGGGTTCAACAATCCCTCCACCATGAATAATTAAAGGTGCTCCAATTTTTGCAGAAATATCAATTTCTTTTTTAACATATTCCACAGCAGCTTCTCTTAAATAATCAACATCACTACCTAGTGGAGCTTTAAAATTACCATGGAAAATTGGTTGAACATTATATTTTTTTATTAAACTATTTATATTTTCGATTCTTTCAGAAGACCAATCGGGAACCATTTCGCCATGTAAACTTCCATCCACATACCAATGAGTACAACCATCTTTTGCCGCTTTTAGAATGCCTTCTTCAGCTGGAAGATACTGTTGGTGCGCAATCCCAGTAGCGAAACTTGGGTAATTTGATGTGTTCATGATTTTTTCCTAATTTAAATTAATATTTCAATCACAGTCAAATCATTAGATTGATGACCAATGTTAATAATTCATCCCTATTAATAATGATCTAAGTGAATAATCTTATTATCAGGAACAACAATACAGATTTGTACGTCCTTTTATACGGAGGAAATATTACAATTTTATAAAATATTTTATCCAAATTAAATTAATTAAAATTTATCAATGCACTACTTGTCTTGTAAAATTTTTATATTAGTTTTTCATATTTATTCAAATAGATAGTATGAACCAATAGGAGGCTTTTAAATTTGTTTCAAGCCTATTGAACATTAATTTAATTATATTTTTGACTCATTAAAGCTATACATCCAGAAAATAGAATATATAGAAGAATTCATACTTCATAAAGAAACCCTGTTAGTCACCCAGCTATAAAAGAACTCCCCCCTTGGGCTGGATTCCACTCAGCGATTTAACTTTAAATTTGGATTGTCATGCCGAGTCAAAACACTACTTGCATAAAATAGTATAAGCATCTGTTTACTATTAATTTTAGCCATAGATGAAAGTTAATATTATTAACAAGCTTAAATTGTAAAATATACAACTAAAAGATGTGGGGAATGGAGCTATACAGAAAGATAAATAAATTTTAAATATACAAACACATATATTATAAATTACATTTTTTAACACTTGGTCAAATTTTATTCACTATTTTAAATAAGAGTAATAACAAACCTAATTAATTTCATAAAACAGGAAAAAAATATGAAACTTATTGTTACTACCCTAGCAAGTTTTATAGCAATATGCTCTTTTCAAGTTACTGCTGCTACTATTGATAATGAATTAACCACTCAAGCAAATGAATATATAAAAGATCATAGAGTTAGCTTAAATGAAGCAAAAAAACGGCTAATTATTCAAAATTCAAAAGAACCTTTAATAAATCAGATTAAACAACAATATAGTTCACGTTTAGCAGGTATTTATATTGAACATGACCCTACTTATAAAATTATTGTTCGTTTAAAGGGTGGACAACCCATCCAGAATTTTATGGGGAAAGTACGAGGAAATTTTGGTTCTCTTAACAATACAGATTTAGATATACCAGTAGAATTTCAAACAGGAGCTAATGAAACTCTCGCTGAAGGTTTAACTAGATTAAAAACTAATATCCCTAATTTAAAAAAGCTTTTTCCTGATCTTCAAGCTACTTGGTATGATGAAAAAAATGGTGAGATTGGCTTATTAGTTTATACCGATGGAAAGACTAGTAAATCTACATTAGAACAAAAATTAAATACTCTCTCTAGTCAAAACAAAGGTTTACCTTTTAGAATTGAATATACAAACCAAAAAGTAACAGATGCTGCGAGTATTCGTGGAGGTGCTTTAGTTTCCTCATCGGCATCTTATTGCACATCTGGTTTTGGTATAAAAAATAGTGCAGGCACTAGATATATGACTACAGCTGGCCATTGCGATAACTCCCTTCAAGATAATGCCAGTGGTGCGGCACTTACATTTGTAAGTGAAAGACGCAATGCTTCACAAGATGTTCAATGGCATTCAGTTTCGTCAGCAAATACAATAACACCTGAGTTTTATGCCGACTCTCAAACTACTCCCCGAGTATTAACTGGTAGGAGAACGAGAACAAATACAACACAAGGTGATAATGTTTGTCATCAAGGCAGAACAACTGGATATAGTTGTGGCTACGTAGCACAGATAAACTATGCTCCCACCTATGATAATGCGTGTAATGGCCAGACCTGTAGTCCTGTTTGGGTTCGAGTAAAAGGAACAGCATCAGGTACAGGTAATGGGACATTAAAGTGCTATCCAGGTGACAGTGGTGGTCCTGTTTTTGCCTCGCAAACTGCATTTGGTTTATTAAAAGGAACCTCGACTTCAGGCACTGGAGCTGAACAATGTAATGAATACTATTACATGTCTACTGACGAACTTTATAATTTAGGCTTTTCATTAGTATATTAAGTATGAATAAACAAAATATTTTAATTACTCTTCTAACTGGATTGGTCATCTTGCTTAATGGATGTACTAATCCTCCTCAGCCCCAAAATAAAATTATTGTGCCGAAAATTGCTTACTCAGGTGGTGCTGATAATGCAAGCTATAGTGAGGCACAAATCAAAATTGAAGGCTCTTGTGTCTATTTTATGCATGCAAGTGATCGAGTCCTTCCTATTTTTGCGACTAAAGATGCTCATTGGGATAGCAATAAGCACCTTTTAATTGTTGACTCAAAACAATATAAAGATGGTGACACTATTGCTTATGGTAGTGGAGAAGCGTATCCCCTTAATTTGAATGACTACAACTGGATCGTTAAACCTGATACTGCTTGTGACCTGAATAAAGGGATTATTATCAATCAACTTATAGATCCTATTACTAAAAAGTAAATAAAAAGCCCAATTACGGGCTTTTACTTTTAGAACGTGTGTGGATTTCTCTCTAAGACAGCATTATTAAAAAATACTCGAGTAGCTTGTCTCGCTCATCTACACTGTTTTTACTTAAAAGCTGCACCATTGCCCCATCAATCACGAACAAAAACATGTGGGCGTCTTTCATTGAAGCCGTAGTTTTGACGGTTAAAAGTAGTTTATAAATTTCGTTGATTAGCCAAGTTCTATATTCAATCACCACGCTATAGGCTTTTGGGTAGAGCTTTTCAATTTCAAAAATGGCTTTAAAGGGCAAATGATAAAAACTATTTAAGTCGGCATGTAATAGGTAAATCTGCTTAAGTTTATCTAGCACCATTTGCTCTTTGTATGAATTAAGAATGGAAAATACTTTTACTTTGAGCGCATCTTTTTGAAAAGTCAGACACATCTCGATCAGTCGTTCTTTTGAGTGAAAGTCGTTATAGAAAGTAGCTTTGGGAATTTTGGCTTCTGCAATAATTCGGTCGACACCGACTTTATGAAAGCCATCTTGATTAAATAAATCTTTTGCTACGTGAAGCACGCGCAGTGCTCTAAATGAAGATTCTAAATTTTTCATGTATACCGCTTAAAATAATTTTTTGTTGTATCTAAAAGAGATAGAAATGCCGTTACTCTTAAAATGAGTGCTAAAAACAGGCATGCAAAAGCGGCACTAAAGGTGTGCTCACCTATCTCGGTTTTATTGTTGCTATGATTTTTTAGACGTAACGATTTAAGGTCGTAGAAAACCTACAAACGGTTAAAGCGTTTTAAAGACCAGTTAAGCGGTATGGCTAGAGAAAGTTTGGCAAAGGCCAATAACTGAGATGAATTAGTACGCATGAGCGAACTCCTTTGGCTATAAAGAAGCTTCACCACATTACTGTCAAATAATGGTGGTGAAACGAGAGAAGGTTGACAGACTGATAGCCAAAAGATCAGCACACCCGAAGGTGTCCCCCTCCCGTTCCACCGCAGAGGGGGCACGCAGGGATGCCCACAAAAAAGAGAGACTTTTTCGTGTGCGTTGGCTATCCGACCTGTCAAAGTCGGCTGGCAATGTGGCCAGCACACAAAGGATAGTATTCGTACTTGTTGGCGTCAAGCGTACGAAATGACAATCGTATTAAAGTAGAGCGGTTGAAGATGTAAGAAAAATATAACTAAATGGACAATCAACTAAATACCTAGATAAAAAACCAGTAGATTTAATTTTTTATAAATAATTTGATTTTGTTCTTGAAAAATAAACCATTATCCTCATTATTGTTAGAACGTAGCTTCTAATTTTCATCTTTGCGAGTTGCGCTGCACGTATCCAAGCGGCATTGTGATACCACGGTCACTAGTTGGTCATGGGTCACTGGCGTGTCTCTGGACTATTCATTCGCCCATGACGGGCTGAGTAGTCATGAGATTTCTAGCTTGGACCCGTCTTCTTCCCTAGGTAATGTCGGGAAGGCGGGTAAAGAGCGCGTGGGGCAGCCCATGAGCACGGATGGGGAAGCGCGTAAGTCGCCACCTCACTCTGGCTGTGTTTTCGATTGGCTTTCATACGGTATTTGCGCCCTATTAAGTCATTTACACATTTGTTATTGGGAGGATTTGGATTTGAGTGAGTTAAATAATTTGTTATTGCGTCTCATTCTCATTTGCTCGGCGGCGGTTGCGCGGTTTACGGTTTGCATCTCTTTGCGAGTTGCGCTGCACGTATCCAAGCGGCATACTGATACCACGGTCACTAGTTGGTCATGGGTCACTGGCGTGTCTCTGGACTATTCATTCGCCCATGACGGGCTGAGTAGTCATGAGATTCCACCTCTTTAACGCAAACCTAGGGTTAGACATTTGCGGCAAGAATTACGATGACAAAAAAAGTAAAAACTGCATTAGTTCAGGTTGCGAGCCTTGCTAATCTTGAAGAAGCTTGGGACCATATTTGGAAAAATTCAAAAAAACAATCTAAAAACTCTTTGGATTTAAATAATATAAGCCTCAATGATTTTAATCATAATAAAAAACAGTTATTGAAAAAAATTTCAAAAAAGTTGTTAGATAGATGCTATGCATTTAATGATCTCCATCCATTTTTAGTTCCTAAATCGAATGGTAAATATAGGTTAATTTGTGTACCGACTATTGAAGACCGTGTAGTACAACGAGCCTTATTAAATGTATTGAACAATTATTATCATAATCAACTTGATAATGGGATAAGCTATGGTTTTATCACTAAAAAAACAGTCAAGGATGCAGCTAGAAAAGCCTGTGAGCTTCGTAAAACGCACAATTGGGTTTATAAAACTGATATCACTGCATTCTTCGATAATGTAGACCGTGAAAAGCTTAAGGAAAAAATTAAATCTTTAGTTAAACATCGTTCTCTACATCCATTATTATTTTCGATAATAAATCGTGAAGTGCGTATCACTTCAAATTCTCAAGCATCAAGGATTAAAAAACTTGGAATTAGAAGAGGACATGGTGTCCGTCAAGGAATGCCTTTGTCTCCTTTTTTTGCAAATTTATTTTTAGGAAATTTTGATAATGAGATTAAAGCTACTGGTTTTAGTGCTGTAAGATATGCCGATGATTTAATTTTCTTTGCTAAGAGTAAGGATGAATGTGAACAAATTGACAGTTTTTGCCGTACATCTTTAAAAAAATTAGATTTAGATATTCCCCTACTTGGTGAATTAAATTCAAAAACAGTAATTTACAACCCAGACGAAACAGTTGAGTTTTTAGGATTAGGTTTAAGTAAGAATAAATGTAATGCTGACTATGAGCTTATTTTGACAAATGAACAATTACAAATGATCCGTATTGAATTACTACAATTAGGCTCAATCAAACAACTATTGGATAGTAATATTAAGTTAGCTAACCTTGGGATTGCTATTGAATCACGTATATCTGGCTATAAAGCTGCATACTCAGATTGTATTACTAACTACACTGAACTTGAAAACCATATGATTGATTTACATCAGAAAGTTCTCCATAGAATATACGGAGTTGGTGGTTTAAATATTAACTTAAGTTCTCTTTCTAGTGAAAATAGAAAATTTCTTGGTTTAACTTAATCTACTCAACTACATAGAAAGGTTTAATCAATCCATCAACTTTTTACGGCGATACAACCCACAATCTCCTGAAAATAACGCTGCCAATAAACAAGTAATGATGGCGTAAGTGGCAACATTCATTCCAAATAGCTCAACAGCTAAAATAATAGACGTTAATGGTGCCTTACTCGCCCCAGAAAACAGACTCACCAAACCTAAGCCTGCAAGTAATGAAAGTGGTAGGTTTAAAACCGCACCTAAAGCATTACCTAATGTCGCACCCACGTAGAACAACGGCGTAATTTCACCACCTTTAAAACCTGAACCTAAAGTAATAGCGGTAAAAACAGTCTTGTTAAAAAAGTCATAAAACTCAATCGGCACATAAAAAGATGCAATGATTTTATCTGTACCCAAACCATTGTATTGCTGATGCGCAGTGAACAAGGTAAGTAACATAATCACAATACCACCGACCATGGTTCTTAATGGTAAGTAGCGAATGTACTTATAAAAGAGATCACTTGCCAAATGAATAGCAGCAATAAAGAAACGCGCAGCTAAACCAAAAACTAGCCCTGCCGCAATTAAACTCATGAGCGTGCCAAAATGAATGGCTGGAAACTCACTAATGACGTAGTAAATATGTGGATGAACAATATCGAATAGCTCAGGGATGGTCGATGCAATAAGCGCCGACACAAAACATGGGAAAATGGCTGAATATCTTAAATTACCTAAAGCAGTAATTTCTAAACCATAAATTGCACCTGCCAGAGGTAAACCAAACACCCCTGCAAAGCCAGCACCAATACTGGCGATTAAACAGATTTTTCGGTTGTCTTCCGAGATTTTTAATATATGACTTAAATGATCAATTAAAGCACCCGAAAGCTGAACAGCTGGTGCCTCACGCCCCGCCGAACCACCAAACAACTGGGTTAAAATTGAGGTGATAAAAATGATGGGACTCATCCGTTTCGGAATAAAGGACTTAGGCTGGTGAATTTCATCAAGGAGTAAATGAGTTCCCCGCTCAATCGGTGAACCATATTTTTTAATGAGATAACCAATACCAAACCCGATAAAAGGCAAAAAGTAGATGAGCCAATGATGCAGACTTCGGACTTTATTTGAAATATCAAAAGCCACAAAAATTAAAGTCGAGGCCAACCCCGCGACGACTCCAATCACCACAGAGATGACGAGCCAATAGACACTGTATTTTAGAATTTGATCATATTCAGATGAAGGTAGAATTTTCATTCGCGTTCTTCAATTAGCCTTTAAAATGGATGATAAATTCTCAATTTTTTTATGCAGCCAGCTCATTAAGTGAGAAATGCTTAAACTGGGCTAAAAATTAAAGCTCGCATAGGCGAGCTTTCAATACAGTGATTAATTTTGATATCACCAAACAGGGCGAAATATCTCATAACCCTTTCTGGCTTTCAAGTTGAAAATGGTTAACGAGTACTGTGAAAATAGCTGACTGAGTTAATAAATAAGCATTTGATTTGACCCGATCAAACTAAAAACAAAATCAGGCCAAATCATTTATTCAAAACTTAATTAATGCTACCAATCACAGTTTCTGCATGGCAGGTCGCGCCTTTCTCTGCACTAATCTGAATAACGCCACTGCGATGTGCCAGTACCTGCACTTCCATTTTCATGGCTTCCATAATGGCAACCACTTGGCCTTCGGTAACTTGCTCACCATTTTCGACTTTCCAAGCACTAATCACACCATTAATTGGAGCAAGTAAATGCTCGGCACTCACTTCTGGCTCGGCTGATTGTGCTTGAACTGCGGTTGCTGGGCCTTGTGCAAACATACCCGCAGGTAAACCTAAGCGGTGTAACTTGCCATCAATTTCAATGTAGCTCAGCAACATCGGTTGTTGATGGTTTGGAATGCCGCGTTTAGTCGGTTTCAACTCTTGTTTAAAGTCGTTTTCGATCCAACGCGTGTGTACATTAAACTCATCTGTAAAGTCAGGCTCATTGAGTACCGCGCGGTGAAAGTCTAAAACTGATGCCACGCCTTCAATTTTAAATTGTTTTAAAGCACGTTTAGCGCGAGCAATTGCAACTTCGCGGGTTGGACCAGTGACAATCAGTTTTGCCATGAGTGAGTCGAAGTGACTAGATACTAATGAACCCGTGCGAACACCTGTATCGACTCGTACACCGTTACCAAACGGCGCTTCAAATAAACTCAACACACCAAACGCCGGAATAAAACCACGTGCTGGGTCTTCGGCATTAATACGAAACTCGATGGCATGACCTTGTGCTTTTGGTGTTTCTTTAATAGAAAGCACTTCACCTTGCGCAACACGAATTTGCTCAACCACCAAATCAACTTTTGAGGTTTCTTCGGTCACTGGGTGCTCGACTTGCAAACGCGTGTTTACTTCTAAAAATGAAAGTTTGCCGTCACGACTCAGTAAATATTCAACTGTTCCCGCACCCACATAGTTTGCAGCCTGACAAATGTTTTTTGCCGAGGTTAAAATTTGCTGATAAATCGCATCGCTAATAAATGGCGCGGGCGCTTCTTCAACTAACTTTTGGTTACGGCGTTGCAACGAACAATCACGTGTGCCAAGCACCACAATGTTTCCATGTTGGTCAGCAATCACTTGCGCTTCTACATGGCGCGGTTTATCAAGATATTGCTCGACAAAACATTCACCACGGCCAAAGGCAGCTTTTGCTTCACGTACTGCCGACTCATAAAGCTCTTTGACTTCTTCGAGTTTCCACGCGACTTTTAAGCCGCGGCCACCGCCACCAAATGCCGCTTTAATGGCAATCGGTAAACCAAATTGTTTAGCAAACTCTAAAGCTTCATCTGCATTATTAAGTGGGTCTTGCGTACCTTGAACCAACGGCGCACCCACCGAAGCAGCAATTTTACGTGCTTCGATTTTATCGCCTAGTTTTTCAATAGCGCTTGGTGATGGCCCGACCCATTTTAAACCTGCATCAATCACGGCTTGGGCAAACTCAGCACGCTCAGATAAAAAGCCGTAACCCGGATGCACCATCGTCGCTTTTGATTTTTTTGCAATTTCGATAATGGCAGGAATATTTAAATAGGTTTCGCTGGCGGTAGCACCAGCCAAGCCCCATGCTTCATCTGCAAGTTCGACATGCATGCTGCCAATGTCGTCATCTGCATATAACGCGACCGATGAAATACCCATATCACGGCAAGCATGAATAATACGAACGGCAATTTCACCACGGTTAGCAATCAATAATTTTTCTGTATTCATCATTCATTCTCAAAATCTGTAAATTCGGCAATTTTTTTAAATTTGATGCGGCAACCTGCTGGTATCTGCGCCACCAAATCCCAATGGTGTTTAGCAACAGCGCCAATGACCGGATATCCGCCCGTTAAAGGGTGATCATTCATAAACAAAACCGGCTGACCACTCGGTGGAATCTGCAAAGCACCAATGCATGTGCCTTCACTTTCCAGTTCATGGGTAATTTTGCGAGTTAAAGGCTGCTCACCTGAAAGTCTTAGCCCAACGCGGTTGCTTTCATTGGTCACGAGCCACTCTTGCTGACAGAGCAGTTCAATACTGTCTTGTTCAAACCAGTTAGTGCGTGGCCCCATCACAATATCTAGCTCAACCATATCACCAGCTTTTGGCAAATCGAACTTGCCCACTTCATTTACACTAATGTTAGCTGCCTTAACCTGTCCTAGATAAATCGTATCTCCGAGCTTTAAAGGCTCTGGCCCTAACACCGCTAAGCTGTCAAACGAGGCACTATTGAGTACAGGTTCAACGTCTATGCCACCACGAATAGCCAAATAATTTCGAAGCCCTGCTGTCGGTGGCTGAATTTGAAATTCATCACCTTCATCCAAATCAATCGGTTGATAGCTTTCAAAGTCTACGGTTTGACCATCAGCAAATTTCACTCGAATGTTTGAAATAGCACCTGCAACTGCAATAACGCCTGCATGCTGCATTTTGGCTTTTAGGCCGCCATTTAAAACTTCAATGACGGGTGTATCGGTTGGATTACCCACAACACGGTTAGCACTGTGCATGGCCGACAAATCCATTGCACCAGCCACGCCAACTCCAATATTGGTCTGGTTTAAACGCCCTTCGTCTTGAATGAGCATCTGTAAACTTGGTGCAGTGATCGTAAACAACGGTACAGATTGTTTCGGCTCAACCGTACGAGTAATTTGCTGCGGTACATTTACGGTTGTTGGGCTATGCGTAACATCTTCAAAATGGATGGTCATGCCCGGTAACAGCAATGCAGGATTTTTACGCTCTAAATCCCACATTTTTTCTGATGTTGTACCAATAAGCTGCCAGCCACCCGGACTGTCTTTTGGGTAAATACCAGAGTATTTCCCAGCCAAGCCCAAAGAACCTGACGGTATTTTTTTACGCGGAACCGTTAAGCGCGGAATATCGGTAAAAGGCTTATCGGGACTACTCATATAAGCAAAGCCCGGTGCAAAACCAATAAAAGCGACATTCCACACGCTTTGGTGGTGTTTTCTAATCACATCGGCAATAGACAAACCTTGTAGCTCGGCAACCTGAGCAAGGTCTTCACCATCGTAACGAATCGGCACAATCACTTCTTGGCTGCTACGCTCAAAGCCAGAATCAACTTTGAGGCTCTGAATTGCAGCGACCAGCGTTTTAAAGTTGGTTTCGATCTCATTGAAAAAAACCAAAATTGTTTTTGCAGCAGGGACTAAGTCTTTAATTCCATTCAATTGCGTATTTTGCAATTTATTGTACAACGCCAAAGTTTCTTCTAGGCTCGCAAGCTCAATCAAGAAACAATCGGCGTTTACCGATAAAAAACGCATTTGCTTATCCTTTTAATTCTTCTTTAGTCCAATTAGCCAATCCAAGCGCGGTCAGGAATGTCGGTAATAAACATGTGACCTGGTGCATGACTAATCGCAAAAGGAATTTTCGAGTTCATAACGGCGGCTTGCGGTGTTACCCCACATGCCCAAAACACTGGAATTTCACCCGCTTCAATACGAGAAGCATCACCAAAATCAGGCTTGTTTACATCTGAAATTCCTAAACTTTCAGGGTGACCAATATGTACAGGTGCGCCATGTACACTTGGCATACGTGCTGTAATTTTTACCGCTTCACTAATTTGATGCGATGGAATTGGTCGCATAGAAACCACCATATTTCCTGAAATACGCCCTGCCGGTTGGCACTGAATATTGCTCAGATACATCGGTACATTGGTATCGTCATGAATATGGCGAACTTCAATACCCGCTTCTTGCAAAGCTGTTTCAAACGAAAAACTACAGCCAATTAAGAAAGTCACCAAATCAGGATGGGCGTTGTAAATCTCGCTCGCATCGGTCACTTCATAGACCATTTCGCCATCTTTCCAAATGCGATAACGCGGAAAGTCGGTTCGAATGTCTGAGTCTGCTGCAAGCTTAGTTGCATAGATACCTTCTTCGAGCACATCAAGCACTGGGCAGCTTTGCGGGTTACGGTGTGCATAGAGTAAAAAGTCATATGCCCACTCTTTTGGCACCGAAATCATGTTGACCTGAGTCATGCCCGCAGCCATACCTGCTGTCGGCTTATCAAAACCTGCACGGATTTTTAAACGCGCATCTAAAGCGGCTTCAAGCTGAGCTGGGTCGACTTTAATATCCTTATACATTGTGCTCATCCTTATGCTTTGTTTACAAACGGGCGAATTTCAATATTATTTTTTACAAGCTCGGCTTTAATGGCTGCTGACATTTCTAGTGCACCGTCAGTGTCGCCATGTAGGCAAATGGTGTCGGCCTGAATTGGAGTAAATACACCGTCAATTGACTCTACCCCACCATTTTTAAGCATTGAAACCACACGGCTCGCAACAAATGCCGAGTCATGTAAAACCGCACCTTCCAAACGACGAGACACCAGTGAACCATCGCTGTTATAGGCACGGTCTGCAAATGCTTCAGAGACTACTTTTAAACCAGCAGCTCGTGCCTGCTCGACTAAGTTCGATCCAGCCAAAGCCACTAAAACCAATTCAGGGTTATACATTTTAATCGCATCAATCACAGCTGCTGCCTGAGCTTGGTCATGTGCAATGGTGTTATAAAGCGCGCCATGCGGTTTAACGTATTGCACTTTTGAGCCTGCCACTTTCGCCAAACCATCGAGTGCAGAAATTTGATAAAGCACATCGGCAATCAGTTCATCACGTGATAAATCCATATTACGGCGACCAAAGCCTACAAGGTCTGGGTAAGACACATGAGCACCAACGGTCACACCAAGCTCCACTGCTTTACGAACCGTTTTTAAGATGCCAAGTGGGTCGCCAGCATGGAAGCCACAAGCAATATTGGCACTGGTCACGACAGGTAAAATCTGGTCATCATTACCCATTTTCCATGAACCAAAGCTTTCACCCAAATCACTATTTAAATCTACAAACATGGCATTATTCCTTTATTACTTCACGCAGTCTGGCTTAAAGCTTGGTCAAATAGTTAAATACTGTCGTAAATGACATATAGCCCATCCACCATGTCAATAGACATGTTAACCCACCCAAAATAAGCAACCATTTTGGATAGTTATAATTACCCATTAAATCTTTACGGCACGCAGCAACATACACAAAAATTGTAAGACCAATTGGCAACACCAATCCGTTAAAACCACCTACAAAAATGAGTAGACCTGCTGGAGTTGCACCCAATAACACATAAAGCAATAAAGCTAATGCAATGAAGGTAATGGTTGTATAGTTGGTTTGTTTTGGTGTTAAGTTCTTTTTAAACGCAGTAAAGAATGACACTGAAGTATATGCTGCGCCAATAGTGCTACTAATACCGGCTGCCCAGAAAATTAAACCAAATAATTTAAAACCAAATGTACCCGCTGCATATTGGAATGCTTGAGCTGCTGGATTGGCGTCATGGCTGGCTAAATCAATTGTTGCGCCACTCACCACCACACCTAAAAACGCTAAAAACAACACGTAGCGCATGATGCCGACAACAATAATGCCCTTGGTCGCAGCTTTCGCAACTTCATCAATATTTTCAGGGCCAACAGCGCCTTTATCGAGTAAACGATGGGCACCTGCATAGCAGATATAGCCACCAACTGTACCGCCAACAATGGTGGTAATAATGGCAAAATCGATTTGGTCTGGAGCAAAGGTTTGGTGTACAGCCTGGCCCACAGGAGGCATTACAATGACGGCAACAATAATAATCAGTAGGATTTTAAGCAATCCCAACACGATCATACTTTTATCCATGGCAAGCGTTGCTTTTCTTGATGCAAAAATCAAAATGGCTAATGCACCACTTAAAATACCGCCCCACTTTGTGTCTAGGCCAAAAAGTGCATTTAAACCTAAAGCTGCACCTGCAATGTTACCGACACTAAAGAAAAAACCACCCAAAATCACCAGAAACGCCAGTAAATAACCACTACCCGGTAATGCTTTATTGGCAATATCTGATGCACGCATTTGAGTAAGTGTGACCACTCGCCAAATATTTTGTTGAACTACATAATCAATCAGAATGGAAACTAAAATTGCGAAGCCGAATGCTGCACCTAGCTTGACTGTAAATACAGCAGTTTGGGTTAAAAATCCTGGCCCCATTGCAGAGGTCGCCATCATAAAGATTGAGGCAACAATGGCCCATTGGCGATCTGATAAAAAAGAAGATTTCAGTAAAGACATATTAATGCGTTCCTCATCCATTTGAGCTTAACAACGCTATTTGCAAGTTGAACCAAGAACATCATTTTTCCCAAACAATATTCTTTAATCCTTTAAAATGACAAAGATTCCCTGTTCCCCAATCAGCACAATCGGTGATCAAATCTTGTATCTAAAATAAAAACATAGCTAAACCTTACGGACAATAAGACTTTTTACATAAAATTAAAAATTCAAGCATTTGATTTTAAAAGATTTATATCTTATTAAAAAAGCAGGATAAGTTTTACTTATTGAACGAGATAAGCTGCTTTTATGACTTTGCATGCAAGCAGCCTATTTAAAATAATAAAAAATATTTTATGCGAAATAAAAGTATCGCTTATTTTTGGATTTTCTCATTGAGGCTTTTCATGGCACTTTCCGACACCCTAACGGCAACTTCAGTTAGTTTTTCTTTCAAGGCAACATCATTTCCTTGAATGTAGATTGAAGTGAAATGAAAGGTCTTTAATTGAATGGGAGTATTTAATATTTCTAGTCGTCCATCGGTAATTTCTTTTAGCGCCGTTAAAGTCGGTACAACAGCAATACCTAGGCCCTGCTCGGCTAAACGCAATAAAGTCGCTAATGAATAACTGGTAATTGAGAGTGGTTCATCAATTCCTTGTTCTTTCATTCTGGCTTTCAATTCTTTATAGGGATAGGTAATTTTGGGGTAAGTTAAAATGGTATGTGACATTAATGTTTTAAAAGACATTTGAGCTACACCGCCTTTAAAGGAAGGTGAAGCCAAGAAACTTAATTCAAAATCACATAAGGCCTGTTCAATACACTCAAAAGCCAGCGTTGGTCCAAGCAAAAAAGCCATGTCTAAATCGCCTGTCCGAACACCTTCTTGTAAGTTCGGTGTCAGGTCTACCACAATTTCTACTGAAATTTTTGGGAACTCTTGTTGAACCTTTTCGATATATTCAACTAACCACGTATAAACAATGGTTTCGGAAACGCCTAAACGAATGGTGCCAGTCAGGTGCTGGTTTTCGGTCAGTTCTGCGACCAGATCGGTTTCTAGGCGCATAAATTTTTCGGCGTACTTAAATAAAGTTAAGCCTTTATGAGTCGGTTTAAACTGCCGATAGTTTCGATCTAAAACTTTAAAGCCTAATTCATTTTCAAGAGATGTGATTTTTTGAGATACCGCAGGCTGGGTAGTTTGCAATTTAGTCGCAGCCTTATTGAAGCTATTTAAAGTCACAACCCAATAAAATGCTTCAAGATTCTTTAAATTCACGTTTCATCCTGTCTTCAAAATTCCTTTACTTTTATAGTATGTGAGTTCTTAGCCTGATTAGGCTAGCCATTTATTCATTTTTATTTAAATCGATTTAAATCTTTATCATTAATATCAAGCTCAGTACTAATCAACTATTGCACCAGCGGTCATGTTTACCACTGTTGCCGTCATTGAGTTCGCATGCTCCGATGCAAGAAAAGCGACAGTTTCTGCAACTTGTGAAAGTGTTGGTAGCCGTTTTAGCATAGTGCCTTGAGCCGCCCCCTCTAGCCATTGTCCTATGCTGAGCCCCATTGCCTGTGCTTTTGACTCAAATAATTCACGCGTGTATGAACCAGCTTGAACAGCGTCAACAATTGCATGTGAGCGAACACCCAGTACTCGTATATTCTTAGGCCCTAGCTCACTAGCCAGTGCTTTAATAAAAGCTTCGATTCCGGCACAGCCCACAATATGCCCTAGATGGCCCGGTATTGCCATCCGAGCTGAAGGTGCCACAATTGAAATCATTGTTCCGCCACGATCACCACCCATAAAAGGCACCACAGCTTTAGATATATTAAACTGCGCCGTTAGAAATGGGTTTATTCCCCCAACGAACTCATCAAGGTTTAATTCCAAAATTTCTTTGCCTTGATTATGTATAAAACTGGTCGCATTGATGACTAAATCGAGCCCACCTGTATCTTGAGTAATTTGAGCCACGGTATTATTAATTGACTGACTGTCTAACACATCAACACTAACGGTATGTACTACGTCTTCATGTTTTTGTAGTTGTGCCGCAATATTTTGAAGTTTATTTATATCTCTTGCACACAAATAAACATGTGCACCTTCACGAACAAAAACCTTCGCAATTGCAGTGCCAATTGCACCACTACCTCCAAAAATGACAGCCACTTTTCCCTTAAACAACATTGCGGCATCCTCTTGTTATTATGTGCCATCATTAAGTTATGTCACACAATCAAGAGTGATGCAATTCTATACAGTTGAGAGTTTGTATGAGCTTATTTAACTTTGACAAAAATAATATCTAGGTCATTTTTAGGTACAAACTTGGTTTTAGTCATTTGAAATTGAGTTGGGCTAATCTTTTTAACTGGCCCATTCCAACAAAATGAAACCAGTTCGTCTTTATCGCGCTCAATGGTTAACTTAAAGTTTTCAATCGGCTTTGCCCAATTTGCACCTGTCGTCAAAATATAGCCCAAAGCACTAAACGGCGAATTTTCTGAACTGGCTTTTTTTAAACCCTGCTTAAATTGTTTATCCATACAAAATTGCTGGTTATATTCGTCTGGATAGAGAGCAACTGAACCACCCACTAACGGTTTATATTCATGCTGAATTTTAGTCAAACTATTGGCTTTAAAGGTCTGCTTCCAACTATAGATCACTTGAGATGACCACGGAATTACATCATCTTTTTTAAAATTGGCTAAAATTTTCTGTATTTGTGGCTTATTACACTTCTTTAACTTATCTACATAATATTCATAATCATAGTTATTACGCAGCCACGGGTTGAGCATATCTTTTTCACTAAAACCGCATTGCTTAAACTCATCTGTTGCATCAATCAGAGGCGATTTTTCATCTTTTTGAATAAACGTTCTGACATGCATTTCCGGTTTTATATTTTTCCCATCCACCACAATCTTAAAACTTTTTAGAAGTTCTTCTGTGTGGGCAAAATCAGACTCAAAAAAATTATCAATGCGCGGTAGCGGAAATAAAATCGTTTCAGTGACCTCTTTATTGCTTAGGTTTTTATAGAGGTAATCGACCTTAATCAGTTTTTTACTAATAAATAGATCTTCGCTTTGCATGGCAATCTGCGAATTTTTGAGATATTGAATCCCACCCGTACCAACGTAACCCGTAGAATCATTGGCTAAGCCATAGGTCGATAGTTGAACCAAAACAGCAAAGGTTATTGCAAGCTTTTTCATTTTAAAGTTCTCTATGTCATTTTCTAATTATGAAATGTCGATCTGCAATAAAGCATAACTGTTTAAGTCCAGATGCTGTTAATTTTTTCGTCCATGCATAGAAGTAAACAGAGTAATCTATTCTATATTTTTCAAAAAAGCCTTTTAGGTGGCAACCCTACCTATTTAAGTCTAAAAAATTTAATGAAAAGTTAGTTTTTGTCTTGTCATCTTTTTAGGCACACTTATTTTTCCTATAAAGTTCGTTAGCCATAAAATGCATTCATCACGGTGTTCAAAGTGAGGAATCAAACTAAGGTCAATTTTTATATCTCGATCTGCTAAAGGTAAGCTCAAGCAATATTCAAAATCGATCGATTTATATTTCAACTTTAGGTCTTTTTCTTCGGCCTGCTTTTTGATTTCCGCCATAATGCGGTTAAGGTTAACAATCAAATTATTGGAAACTTGGTTATTTTCATAGACCCGTTCATAGACGTTTTCAGCAACGTCTATATATTTTATAAGCTCTGCATTTTCATTCATATCATTCATCTCTCTTTTTTTAAAGATTATGAACAGCTAAATGTTTAATTGCGTTACTAGACACATGGCTTATGTGAAAAGTGTATATTTCTCTTTATTAAAGAATACAGCCAATATATTGTTATTTATAAAAATTAGTTAATCTTGAGTATATTTATATACATTTAATATTCTCAAAAATATGCCTTTACTCAAAAAGAAAAGTTAACTCAGTCTTTATTTTTGAGTAAAAAAAACCGCCCCAGAAGGCGGTCGCTGAACTTTAAAACCAGCAGTATATAGAAGCAAGGTGGACGTTCACTTCTATATTCTTTTATGAAGGAGTTTTATTAGTTTTAATAAAATCCTCAGATTTAAAATAATTGATGATCATGTCAGCATGCTCTTCTTTTACAGGAGCAACAGTCACAGGAAACGCATCTTTCGACATCTTAAAACCTGGTGGCAAAAAATGCGAAATTGGTGGTAATTTAGGTTTTCCCCCTTCTGTGATTCGCTCGATAAAACCAGCTAACCAAAGAAGATACTCACCTTCATTTGCGAACTTCGGCATAACACTCAAATCAATCTGGACCTTGCACTCACTTAACGGTTTCGTTAAGTTTTCTTCAAAGTCTATATAGTTGAACTTGAGCTTAAACTCCGTTCCTTTAATGGCTTTTCGAATCTGACTAATTAAACAGTTAAGGTTCTGAGTAATGTCATCAGTGAATAAGCTATCTTTTTTAATATTTTTATAAACCTTTTCGGCTACAGCTAGATACTTTGGCATTAACCTCTCTCCGTACTATTGTTATAAAGTGCTGATCTATGAATGTTTTCTGTCTTTGATTATGCTTAAAGTAGTGTAATTAAAGGTATCCTTATTGGAGTGCTTTGTAAGTAATTAGAACTTTATGTAAAGTGCACCATAAAAATACCTAAAAAAATTATGGTTTTGATAACTCATCCGCAAAAATGAATGGTTGAATAGAGATAATTAGAAACATTTATTTTCATATTATTTTGACCGTTTGGTAAAATTAATATGTTTTCATCTGTTTATCTCGTCTCACTAAACCTAAAACGGCTCTACGTACTCGTATTTCTTCTTCAGAAAAAGGTAACTGTTCAATGAGTTCCTGAATTGAAAGAAAGTTATTTTCGATCAGGAAGCAGTCTTGCTCTGTGGTCCAAGTGGAAGTTGTTGATTGAGTTGGTTTTAAATAACGTTTCATATTTCCTAGCAGATTTGCCTGCACATATAAAAAGCCTGCCTTTAGAGCAAGCTTAGATTTTACTTTGATCATTATTATAGCAGTTTATAGATCATATGTTCAGTTGATCTTGTAGCCACACTAAATAGCCTTCATAAAAAAGCCCACAAAAAGTGGGCTTTCTAATGGTTATTTTGCGGCATTTACCCCAACAATAAACTGACTACAATTAGAACCTTCAGATGCGTTACCTAATTGCTTTTCAGAGAATTTGAATTTGGATGCAACTGACTCATAATCTTTTTTAAGGCTTTGACCTGTTAGCTCACCTAGCTCTTTCACTTGTTCTGGCTTCAAGATGCCATGTTCAACCGCTTGATTTACCATAACACAGGCTGTAGTCATCGCGTCATAACGTGCAGCAGTTTTAGAGTAACCAAGAGCGCCTATTACACCACCAACAATTAAACCAATAATGACCGCTAAAGTTACGTGCATTTTATTCATTTTTTAAATACCTAAAAATCTAACGAAAAAACGAACACTTCAAAAGGATGTGCTCAAGTCCAATTAGGATAGTCGTATTTACATGATATAAAAAGTTAGATTCTGTCACATTTATTGATAGGTTTAGATGCACATAAACCATTAAGGTAAAAATGGCTTTGTTAGAAATACAAATCCGACGGAGAAAAAAGCATTATTGTGATGAGACATTTGGTTGCCATAACTTGCGTTTAATTGCACAAGGTCTTTATAGACCATGTATCGAAAACCTGTTTGGTAAAAGGCATCATTTCGGTCATTACCATATACTTCGGCAGTGAGTGTTAATGGATGAGCAAGTTGTGTTTCGGTTCCAATTCCCCACGTAGTTTGATTTTTATGCGTAGTATTTTCACGTAACCAACCAAGGTTGGCATGTATTAAAAACTTATCATCTAATGTAGAAAGACTTAAAGGAACGTTGACCGTCCAATCTTTTTTTGAAGAATCATTAGCATTTATTTGTGTGCCAAAAGAAAAGCCGATTCCCCAATCATTCGTTTCTAAGGGTTTTAATAAAGTTTTACCTTGTAAAGTTGCATAACTGACGTGCTCAGTATCATCGTTTACTCTTCCCATCCCTACCGCAAATTCAAAATTTCCACCAAAATTACAGGCTGGTGTTGCCCAATATTCTTTGTTGTCAGGGTTATGCTGCGCCCAAGTTTCTAGCTGACAAGTTTTTGGCGAAACAAGAGCAGCATCGTCAACAACCATAGGTCGTCCACTATGACTCGCGTTAGATAATGCGAATAAACAGAAACCAGAAATAAGTGAGCGTTTCTTTAAAGTAAATAACACTGGCATCACTCCCATAAGTTATGGAGCACATGCAAGTACTGCAACCTGTCATGAATAAATCATGGGTTCATAATAGAAATGAAAAGATGAAAATAAAAAACCTCTTCTTGCATCCACAAAAAGAGGTCTGTCAGGACTTCAGTGGATACTTAGACTATTACCGATCGACTACCGTCACTCGAGCAAGTACTCACATTGAAGCTCCTAAAAATTAGTTGGGCGGATTCTAAAATTACCTTAGTTAAATATCAAGTTAAAATTTCGTGACAATCTAAGCTATAGAAAAACTGCTTATTTTTGCTGGGTAAGATGCTGAGTTACCGCATTAAAAAATAAACTTTTTTCATTATCAAGCTCAGCGGATGGCATTGCAGTTTCCCATGTACTCCACTGCATCATGACAATCTTGTCTTTAGGGTTAATGGCTAACATCTGTCCAAAAATACCCAGTCCCCAGAAAGTTTCATCAGAATTTTGTGTGCTTAATGGCGAACCTTTTTTGGCATGTGAATTCCACCATTGAAAACCATATATTCCTTTTGGGTAGTTTTCTGAGACAGAGCCTTTCGCTTGATTCCATTTGGTCGCTTGGGCTGTCCAACCATCGGGTAACATCTTGTCTCCATTAGAAACACGTCCCTCATTCAATATAAATTGTCCGAAACGCGCATAATCACGTAACGTTGCATTAAACCCATGTCCACCCATGTCAACTTGATTGCGGGTATAAGACTGCCAAACACCTTCTCGCTCCATACCTACACGTTTCCAGACATTGTCCTCGAGATATTTAGCAATATTTTCATGTGTTGCAGCTTCTAAGACTTTACCCACCAAATATGCCCCACCTGTGCTATATGACCATACCGTTCCCGGTTCATATTTCGCTTTCAGGTTTTTTACATTTTTATAGACACAAGCATCGGGATTATTAGCTGCCTCACAGTAGGTCATTTTTGCAAAATCTGAATTTGGATCTTTATAGTTTTCATTCCATTCAACTCCTGATGTATGCTGCAAAAGCTGTTTTAAGGATACTTTTTCCCAAGCAGTTCCTTTCAAATCTGGTAAGTATTGAATGATTGGATCATCTACTGATTTGATTTTACCTTGTTGAATAGCGACCCCAATTAATGTTGCCACAATAGACTTTGCAACTGAACGAGAAGTCCATAGAGTCGTTTCATTGTTCCCTTGTCCGTAATATTCATAAGCAATTTTGCCGTCTTTCAATACGATCAAACCTGCAACACTTTGATTTTTCAAGTAATCATTTAAATTATAATTTTTGCCATCTACCGAGTAATGGATATCCTTATTTTTAATGCTGTTCTTTAGTTTTGGAAGTGCAAGTATGTTCTTCTTATCAGGGTGAAAAACACTGCCATCATAACTACGGAATGTATTTCGAAAACCAATCACCCTTTGTTGTTGTGTCCATGTCAACATATCATGTGGGTCAGGTAATTTTTTATCCACGGTTGTTGGACAGTCCTTTAGTTCCAACTGCTGACAGCTATATTCAGCACAAGCGACACTACTGACGAATAGACCAGTGAACAGTAGGCTCATTTTTGTAATCTTCATCTTTTTTCCCTTAGTAGAGCTTAATTTGCGTGACTAAACCGACAATCACATTGCTATTGAAGGTTTTTCCTGTAGAGCGGTAGTAGTTATCTGGATTCCAGATGTATTGTACGAATGGGCTTAGAGTTAGGCGTTTGTAATTAATATCGGTATCTAAAGAAAGGAAAGAGGTTGTTTTATTATTATTACCATTAATTTTCTCTGTCATTAAAACATAATCATCATTGAGTTGAGACTGACCGAACTTAACGCCTAAATGATTTTTACCTTGATTGATTTTGTAGCTTAATCCGAGTTCCCAATAATTTTTATAAGGCTGGTTTTTTTCATCAATATATGAGTAAGCACCAAATACAGTTGGAATATTCTGATTATTAAAATCATGATTAAATCTAAAATTTAAACCATCTGTACCATCATATTTTTCTTGAGTATATGCATTACGATATTCAGAATTATTATAAAAATATAATAGCTCTGCTTTACTATTTTTATCTTTATATCCCACACCATATACTTGGGTGTAACCTAGCTGATGATGAAAGGAAAAATCTAATCCTTTTTTCTTATAGACATAATCATCTGTGTTGACCTCAAAAACCCCTGCATGCATATAGATATGGTCTGATAAATTATATTTGGCATAACCGCCCCAATACGCATAGTTAGTCGGCAATGAACCCATTGCGCCTTTAATTGGGTCAGTACACAACAGGATATTTTGACAATTGTTATAGAGGAAATATCGTCTTAGATTGGTACGCCCAACGGAAGTATAGAGTTTCTTATCATTCCAATACTTATCCCAAGTCAGTAAACTGAGTTGGGATGAAGCTAAATCATTGGCAGCAATTGCTCCACCAACATAACTTCCTACTCCGCCAAACCAATTGTTTGAGGTATTTAGCTGTGCATCATCATTTAAACCATTAAACACATATTGTGCTTTTAAAACCCCAAAATCCTGACTTTCATTCGCTAATTTAATTTCAGTATTTAAAAACAAACCTGCTGAATTAGTAAAATTGTCATCTACATTACTTTCTTGGCTATACATCGCTAAATCAATAAAATTAGCTGTGAACTTAAAATTATCTTTTAGGCTAATTTCTGCATTTGCACTTATGCTATATAAAAGCACGAGTGTACCTATACATCCTTGTTTAGATATATACATAAGAATTCTTTCCTTTAAATATAATTAATCACTTTCCAAGTTTTATATTTTTATAATTAAAAACTTGGCATAATGATTATTTCTAGCTCAATTTAATATTTATTAACCCTGATAGTTTCTGAATCTCCTCCACCACAAATTAATAAATTATATTTAATAAATATCGATAACTTTAGGCTTACTGATTTATTTCAGTCCCATTTGATAGATCTGATTTCAACATATTTATATTGGTTTGACTTGTGTGCTAATGACATCAATTTTGTCTAAAAATGACATATAACCCTTAAACACTTAGGCTATTAAATAATCAAAAAAATTACCCAAACCCCAACAAAAAATACTCAAGTAACCGCTCTCTTTCATCTGGTTTGTTAGGGTCTAAAAGCTGAACCATTGCCCCATCAATCACAAACAAAAACATGTGTGCATCTTGTTTTGAAGCATTTTCATTCGTTGTTAAAAGCAGTTTATAGATTTCATTAATAAACCAATTTCGGTAGTCAACTACGGTCTGATAGGCCTTTGGATGCGTTTTCGCAATTTCAAAAATAGCTTTAAACGGCAAATGATAAAGCCCGTCTAAGTCGGCATGTAAAAAGTAAAGCTTGCGCAGTTTTTCAACTAGGGTTAATTCTTTTTGAACATGGATGATTGAAATCACTTCTTGTTTAAGACCATCTGTTTGAAAGGTTAAGCTCATTTGAATTAGCCTTTCTTTTGAGTGAAAGTAGTTATAAAAAGTCGCTTTGGGGATTTTCGCCGACTCAACAATTCGGTCTACCCCGACATTGTGAAAGCCGTATTTATTAAAAAGATAGCGGGAAGTGTGCAATACGCTTAAAGCACGAAATGGGAGATCTGAATGTGGCATAGTTTTACCGTTATAAAAAATTATTGTTGTATATAAATGAGATATAAAAACCGCTGCCATTTTTTGGGAGAAAAAAGGCATAGCAAAGCCTATAAAGACTGTGCTTGGCACATCTCAAGTTTTATTGTTGATTAAGTTTTTTGGTCGTGACGATTTAAAGCCTGAAAAGTCTATAGCCCATCAAACTGCTTTTAAAGTTTAAGTCGTGTCGATATAGACTTTGGCAAAGGCTGCCAAGAAATAATGGATGTGCAAAGCCAACTCCTTTTTATTGGGAGTTCTGCCAAAACATTATAAATTATGGTGGCAGAACGGAAGAGGGTTAGCAGACTGGTGAAAGATATAACCAGCACACCCGAAGGTGTCCCTCTCCCGTCCTACCGCTACGGGAGGAGACTAGGAGTTTACACATAAGAGTATCCCTCAGACGGAATAACTCTGATGCGATCTTTCATCACGGTCTGCTAAAACCGACTGGCAATGTGGCCAGCAGGCAAAGGATAGTGCTCAACCTTTTTACAGTCAAGCACGCAAAATGACATTTGTTTTAAAAATAGATCATTAAAAAGTAAGGATAAATAATGAATAAGATATTGTTAAATTGGGGTTTATAAAACGCTTATCAATCAAAGTTCTAACGAGGTCTTAAAAGATACGACTTGCAAAAAATTATCTACGATAATATTTTAGAGTAATTACTCTAAAATGAGAGCTAATCATGAAAACTAAAAGAATTGGTTCATATCACTGGATGCAAGCTACAAATGGTCAGCTCAGCTTCAAAGAGAAAGTTAAGTTAATTCAAAAAATTATGCTGCCAAGTGTTATGGCCTCTATAAAAATAAATTATTTTCGATTCAAAACTTCTAGCGATTTTGATATCGATCAGATCGTGATACCAGATACTCAAATGGTTAAAGTCGCGCTTGATGAACTAGAGGCCAAAGCAGATATATCTATCTATAATCATTCATGGCGCACCTATTTCTGGGGCGCTGCCCTAGGCAATATGCAAAAACAGCAATTTGATGATGAGTCACTTTTAATAGCCTCACTTTTTCATGATATTGGTTTAACTGAGCAACATATTCATAGTAAAGGTTGTAACTGTTTTACCTATGAGAGTGCTAAACAATTTGAGCTAAAGGCTAAAGAATATAGCTTTGATGAGAAGAAAAGTGGAGTTATTAAAGATGCTATCTGCTTACATATGAACGGCTATATAGATCACTCTAACCCAGCAGAAATTACGCTATTACAGCAAGGCGCATCATGCGATGTGATTAGTGACGGTCTATATAGACTCCCCCTCTCTTTTAGAAATAAAATTTTGGAAAAATATCCTAGAAAACAATTTAATAAAGAATTTATTGAGCTTATTGATTTAGAAAGTAAGAATGTACCAAATTCTCGAACTAGTTTATTAAATAGTCTTGGTTTACCACTCATGATTAAGTCAAATTTATATGAAGAGTAATTTAACTAGAGCTATTAATCGTAAAAAATCTCAAAAGACTTCGCTTGAAATCTCAGCTAACAACTGTTTAATAGTGCTTCACCTGAGTATGCCTTACCATAGCTAAAAGATATAAGCTTGAAGGCATCCGTTGCAATGAATGACTCAGTTAAGTGGTTAGAAACTTTAAATAAAATTACTGGTATTGCTCAAACAGGTTTGCATTACTCAAAAGATGTTTATGACAAAGAACGTTATGAACAACTTCTAGGACACATTGAGTATTTATTAGAATTAAAAGAAATCAAAACAGAAAATTTTATTAATAACGTGCTTCAAGACGTGGGTTATGCGACTCCGAAACTAGATGTCAGAGCAGTTGTTTTTAAAGAAAATAAATTATTATTAGCAAAAGAAATTGGAGACGGGAAATGGTCTGTTCCGGGTGGATGGGCTGACGTAGGTTACTCAGCATCGGAAAATGCTGAAAAAGAGGTTCTAGAAGAGACAGGTTTACGAGTTAAGGCCATTAAATTATTAGCTTTAACTGATAGAACCAAGCACCCACACCCTCCCATGTTTTTACATGTGTATAAGGCTTTCTTCTGGTGTGAAATTATTGATGGTGAACTGACACCAAGTATTGAAACACCCGAAGTTGGATTCTTTAGTAGAGATGAGTTACCACCTATTTCTACAGCACGGGTAACAGAAGAACAAATACTGCAATTTTTTGATTATTTAGAGTCAGTACCAGAAATTACTAAGTTTGATTAGTTAAAAAAATCAATGTAAGGCAGATCTCTTATATTTGGAGTTCTGTTATTACACTACGGACTAAATAAATGCTTAATTAATTAAGCATTTACAGCATATTGATCTAGATTTTTTAATGCAAAATGAATCACTTGATCAAGTTCTTCTTTTGAATATCCATCTCTGGCCTGAACAGATAGCCCATGAAGAACAAGCGCGTAATATTGCCCTAAAGTTTTAGGGTCTGCATCTGTGACCAATTGACCGTCTGATTTTGCTTGAACAAATCGTTCGACTAGACTTTGGCCTCGTATAATACGCTGTGCTTTCATCCACTCCAAAACAGCTTGGTTCTCTTCCCCTAGCACACTCGCTGCCGACACCACCATGCACCCATAGGAATGGTTGGTTTGCGTGTAAAGCGCTAGTGCATCTTGAAATAATTGGTTTATTGCATCCTTAATATTTTTTTGCTTTAAAGCATTTAGGGCGAAATTACCTTCGTTCTTTTCATAGTGATTTACAGCCTCTCTAAACAAAGCCTCTTTTGAGCCAAACGCTTTATAAATTCGAGCGGAGGCAATCCCTAAAACTTCAACTAAATCTGACATGGATGTGCCTTCATAGCCGTGAAGCCAAAAGAAATCTCTCGCTTTTACGAGGGCTTCTTCTCGATCAAACTCTCTTGGTCTGCCAGCCATAATGACCCTTTATCAAATTTAGTACCTCTTTTTATTATTATTCGAAAAAAATATTTTCACAAATAAATCAATGAGATTTATTCAAAATAGTCCTGTTTTGTTTTGATTTTCAAATAAAAAGTTGTTTTTCTCAAAAATTAAGCCTATTGTTTGTCGATCGACAACTAATTAGGTTTTATTATGGAAACCATCAAAGGCCCTAGTATTCATCTTGCTCAATTTAGCGATGATGTTTTTCCTTTTAACCGCCTAGAAGATATTGCAGCTTGGGTAGCAAACCAAGGCTTTGAAGCGGTACAACTTCCTGCTTGGGATAAGCGTTTATTTGATGTCAATTTGGCAGCAGAAAGCCAAGATTATTGCGATGAAATATTAGGTACTTTAAACAATCATGGCTTAAAAATTAGTGAGTTAACGACTCATATCTTTGGGCAGTTAATGGCGGTGCATCCTGCTTATGACTCAATGTGCGATAACTTTGCCCCATCTCATTTGCATGGCAATTCAGAAGCTAGAACCGAGTGGGCAAAACAACAAATGCTCGCTTCAATTCAAGCATCTGCCCGCCTAGGTCTTAAAGATATGGGGACATTTTCAGGCTCTTTGGCATGGCCTTATGTATTTCCATTTCCTCAAAGACCGTCAGGACTCATCGAAACGGCGTTTGATGAATTAGCGCGTCGCTGGCTTCCTATTTTGAATGCTTGTGATGAACAAGACGTCAACCTTTGCTATGAAATTCACCCCGGTGAAGATTTGCATGACGGCATTACATTTGAAATGTTTTTAGAGCGGACTCGCAACCACCCTCGTTGCCATATTCTTTTTGACCCAAGCCATTTTGTTTTGCAGCAACTGAACTATGTGGAATATATCGATATCTATAAAGATTTCATTCGCATGTTTCATGTTAAAGATGCCGAGTTTAATCCAACAGGTCGCCAAGGAATGTATAGCGGCTATCAAAGCTGGGGAAATCGAGCGGCTCGATTCCGTTCTACGGGTGATGGTCAAGTTGACTTTAAAGCGATTTTTTCCAAGTTAGCACATTACGACTACGAAGGCTGGGCCACATTAGAGTGGGAATGTTGCCTCAAAAATAAGGATGATGGCGCACGCGAAGGTGCCGAGTTTATTAAGCAAAATATTATTCATGTCACCGATAAAGTGTTTGATGACTTTGCTGCTGCCCCTGTGAATCAGGCTCAAATTAATCAGTTATTAGGTATTTAAGGAATCGTAAGAGATCAACATGAAAAATCACCTATTCAATGAAAACTCGTATAACGAATTCCAACATCATTACATTCACATCGAAAGTAAAAAATTACACTACGTCACCTTAGGGGAAGGCCCAGCTGTATTACTTATTCCAGGTTGGCCACAAACATGGTACGCGTGGCACAAAGTCATGATTGAACTGGCGAAACAGGGTTATCAAGCCATCGCTGTTGATTTACCCGGAACAGGAAATTCAGCTCCACTGGATGGAAGTTACGATACGGGGCGTATCGCTAAAATTTTATCGATGCTCATGACTCAACTTGAATATCCAACTTATTCGGTGGTTGGTCACGACATTGGCATGTGGGTTGCCTATGCGCTTGCATCTGACTTTCCTGAGTCAGTGACTCGTCTTGCGGTAACAGAAGCAGTGATTCCCGGTTTAGCACCCGCACCTCCTATTTTTGTTGAGCCGAGTGAAAATATCTTTCTTTGGCATTTCATGTTTAACCAAACCCTAGACTTACCCGAAGCCTTAATCGCGGGCCGTGAAGATACTTATTTAAATTATATGTTTGATAAATGGTCGTGGCACAAAGATAAAGTGGCGATTGAAACTTATATTGAAGCCTATAAAATTCCGGGTCGATTAACGGCGGGTTTTAATTATTACCGCTCTATTCCAGAGACCATTCGTCAAAATAAAATCAGAGAAACTAAAAGTTTAGACATGCCAGTTTTAGCCATAGGCGCTGAACATGCTACAGATAATGCCCCTTATGAAACCATGAAAAAGGTTTCACCACATTTAACCAGTGCGATTGTAAAAGACTGCGGTCATTTCATTATGGAAGAACAGTCAGAAATATTTAGCTCACTCATTTTAGATTTCTTGCAGCAGGAAAAAAGCGATGCCTCTACTTGCTGAAATTGAAAGCTGGCTTAAGTCCAGACCAACCACACAGGCTGTAAACTCGTTACAGGAGCTAAGAGAACAAGTAAATAAAGACATTATTGATCAGCAAGGCATTCAGCATGATGCAAGCTATCAGCAAAGTTTCTATGTTGCTGTTTCAGATGGTGCCGAAATTGAGGTTCGTGTTTATGTTCCTTATTCACTGGAAAACACTGAGCAACGGCCTGCTTTTGTCTTTGCGCATGGTGGAGGCTGGTGCCTTGGAAGTTTAGATGCATGGAACCGCTCGTGTCGGTTGTTAGCAGAAACCACTCAACAAGTTGTATTTTCTGTGGACTATCGCTTGGCTCCAGAGTTTAAGTTTCCAACTCCTCTAAATGATTTTTTTACAGCATTCCGCTATATCCATGAACATGCTTCACTATTTGGAATTGACTCAAACCGTATTGCTGTAGGTGGAGATAGTGCGGGCGCAAACATAGCGGCCGCTGCATGTTTAATGGCAAAACAACGCCCAGAAATTAAGGTAAGCCATCAACTTCTTTTCTATCCTGCTTTAGATGCCACGATGAGTAGCAAATCTTATGACCAATACGCCGAAGGTTATGGTTTGGAGTCATCCACAATGGTTTATTGTTGGGATCAATATGTGCAAGATGAAAGTGAAAAACAGAATGAACTTGTAAGTCCGTTACTCGCTCAGTCTTTAGATGGACTGCCAGATGCAACTATTTTTGTTTGTGAATATGATCCAGTCCGAGATGATGGCGAAAGATATGCTCAAAAACTGTGGGATGCTGGCATTCAGGTGAACTTTCATTTGTTAGAAGGGATGATTCACGGCGCGATCCACATGCTGGCAATTAGTCCTGAAAAGGTAAAATCTATCTATAGTAAAATTCACATATAGATAGATTTATTTCCATCATCTAAGTATTTCGATTAGTCGGGCCACTCTTCAAAATTGTTTAATTAAACATTGGGAGTGACCCAGCTTACTTTTGACTATAGATGTTGGCTATTCAAGTTGCGCTTATGACACCGTAAACTTAACGCTATTATTTTGATAAATTGGCGTTATATCCTTGCCATTAAGTGTCACTTTTTTATAGGTGCCTTGGACTTTTTTAGCAGATAACACCGTATAAGTTCCCGCCGCTAAATTGTCTTTTGTAACGAGCTGCAATGTTCCATTTAAAGTAAGCGTATTTGCCACCTGAACTGCTGGAAGTACATTCGATTTAAACGTGATATTGAAGGTGGTTCCTGCAAGCTGAGTTAAATTACCCGCAATAGTAACAGTTTTAGCTGAGTTGGTTTTTAATAAGCTATTTTCATGCATGTAAATATCGCCTTGACCAGCACCATGCTCAGACAATATTTCTAAACCACCCTGCTTTAAATCAATACCGCCCGTAAATGCGTTATTTCCTGTCAGTGCTAAAGTTCCCGTGCCTAATTTTGTGAGTTTACCTGCACCCGTAATATCATTACTCCATTGGTCATATTGGTTAAAGCCACCTAAACTTGCATCCATGGTCAGATTTACGTCACCATCAAAACTGCCATAACCTGCGCCCGCTCTAAACAGGTTTAAGCGACCGTATCCTTCTACGTCATCCATAACAGGATACCCCGAAGCAAGCGCAGTCGATTTCAAAACTACACGGCGCTGATCGGCTGTTAAATAAGGAAGTCGGGTTTCTAATAAAACTTCGGCCCCTTTAGGCACAGTGGCTATTTTTGTTTTATCGCCAATTTGGTTAAAACCATAGGTCATCCAGTGATTCACCTGCTGTTTTAATTTTTCAAGATCAGCAAAACGGTCATTCGCATCATACGGTGTTTTAGACAAACCATAAAATGATTCAAACGTTGAGCTATTGGTTTCTTTCATAAGCTGTGTTTGAGCTTGTAAATAAGCTTCTTTTCGTTGCTCTACAGTCATGGCATTTAAGTTTGCAACATCTGCGGCAATCGATTGAAGACGTCCACCAATCACGTCCATCGCTGAATGCATGCCTGCAATAATACGTGAATCGCCAAGATCTAAACCACGCGCGATCAGTTCCTGATAACGTTGAGGCACTAAATAAGCCATTGCAATTGCATTTCGGCCAGCTTCAGCTGTGTGCCCACTCGGGAATCCACCGTCAGTTGCAGGCGTACTACTTTTTGCAGACTCTAAACTCGGTACAACAATAACTTCTGAACTCCAACGCCACGGGCGAGCATATTTATAAAAGCGTTTTGCTGACTCCGTCGATGAGTTATTCCCCATCGCTTGAACAAACTCAACGACTTTTCCAAAGTTGGCGTTTCCATCAGCCGTCGTCAGCCCACTATTATTTCCTTTGTCATCATATTTTACTTGTGCGGCATCGGCTGGCACTGAATTGATTGTTGTAGTCTGCCCAGTGAGTTTTCTCCACGGATCGGTTAATGCTCCCATCCCTGTCGTTACGCTATAACTTTTTCCACGTCTATCATCTAAATAGGCACGAATAGCTTCTTCTTCTGTACGCTTATGGGTGGTCTCAATTGAATAATTAATGTTGTAGTTCAATACATCCGCATTCTTTTTTGTACCGTCCGTACTGTCGCCTGGTAAACCTGTCCAGTTTGATGCGACTACAGCCGGAAAGCCGTCTTTTGCCTCAGCAGATTGGCCTGCATCTACAAATAAACTTGAGGGCGTCCATACATCTAGAAAGCCACTCAGCACACGCACCCCAGCATTTGTTTCAACCGTTGCGTAACGTGCATCACCACGTTGATTGGTCGTCCACGAATCTACAATGGTGCTGATATTCGATGGAACTGGAGCAGTATCTTCAAAGCCTACACCCTTGGGCGCTGCGGGTATTTCTTGATTTGCTGCCGAATTATCATCAGAAGAATTGCTGTCATTACACCCTGAAAAAAAGACTGAACAAGAGATAAGGGAAAGTAAAAGTGTATTTATTTTAAAGCTTGACATGGTGTGATCCGTTTAATAAATATCCATATCTTTCACCATGAATGTTTAGCTGTTATTACATATTTGAAATTAATTTAAATTTTTCTAAACAATCCTAACTCTCTTTTTACTTTCTATACTTAACTGCTGAAATAGTTGTTTTGCCTATTTTTTGAAGTAGGCAATCTGTTTTAAGAAGTCATTTAACGGCATCGGACATCCCCATAAATAGCCTTGAAACTCAGTGCATCCATTATTTTTAAAAGCACTAAATTGTTCAGTCGTCTCGATGCCTTCTACTAACACCCGAAGGTTCAAATCTAGTCCAATTTTAATAATGCCAGTGACGAGTTTATTGCTACGTTTATCATCTAAAGCTGCCTGCACAAAGCTACGATCAATTTTGATTTGGCTGATGGGCATTTTTTGTAAATAGCTTAAAGATGAATAACCTGTACCAAAATCATCAAGGGAAAGCTGAATTCCATTTTTTGACAGGAAATGCATTTTTTCGATCATGCTTACACAATTATTTAAAGCAATATTTTCGGTGATTTCTAAAATGAGCCGCGATGGATTTATCTGATATTTTTGAACCATTCCAATTACGGTTTGCTCAAAGCTAGCTTGCATAAAATGATCAGCACTAATGTTGATGGAAAGCGTAAGATCTTTGGTCTCGGCTTTTTTGCTCCAGTCTTGTAAAACTTTGCAGCCTTGAGCTAACACCCACTCCCCAATCTCTGGCATTAATCCAAACGTTTCAGCCGCTGGAATGAAATCTTTTGTAGGAACATAACCTAAAGTAGGATGGTGCCATCTTAATAAAGCTTCTGCACCAATCAGCGTTTCAGAAGAGTTGATTTGCGGCTGATAAAAAAGCTCAAATTGTTGTTTAGCAAGAGCTAAGCGTAAGTCTTTCACCATGCTGTTTTCTATTTGTATCTCTAATTGCATGGTATAAATTGAAATACAAATCATTAATGTGGCAGCACAAGTTGCAATCCATCCACCATGATCACGAATATCTTCAGATAGCGGTATAGCACTCTCAAGATTAAAAGAGCTTCCACTAAAAAATATAAAACACCCAATCGATAATAAAATTAAAATGAATTGTAAATAGCTTGGGTCTCTGCGGTAATTCAAATACCCCAATATCGCTCCAGCAGGTAAAAATAAATGAGCTACCTGAGGACGATCAACGGTAGCTATATCAAAAAATAGGCAGAACACCACTGGAAAAACCAGCAGTACGACTTGTGAAAGAAGAATACCCGCTGAAATTCGATTTATATAAATAAGAAAAAGGCTAAATATGGAGATCAATGTAAAAAAGATATCCATGTAAACAATCAACCACATTTGTGCAAATGCAAAATATATGGTCCAGAACAAGCAAAAAATGATGCAAATAAAGATATTTGCTTTGGCTGCAATTGTAAGCTGCTGGTCCTTTACGCTGCGGTAATTTTTCTTGTGTTTCTTAAAAAAAGACGAAGCGAACATAAATAAATCAACCATAAAATATTTCTTCATAGACCCCCATCTGGATCATTGATACCCCACTTCAAGATTCACCAATAAAACAAAATGTTTTATTCCTTGTTATTTATACGACTCATCTTGAGAACGTTGTTGTTTTATCGTGGTGGTATAGTTTGGTTGTTTAATTGAACGATGTTGCTTATCAAACACCTTATAATTTTAAAGGATCATCCCCTAACGATACATGTGTCTGCGACTAAGGTACAGGCTCTAAATAGCGAAAAATTAGAACATTATTGTTTCTAGAATATATTGTCCCAATGATTGATATTAATAATAATTATCATTACTATTTAAGAATAATTTAAATGTGTGTTTAATTGCGCTACTCAGTGCCAATTTGTGGACTTCACTGCTATGAACCTCGATGTAGACAAACAGGTATGGTTTAACCAAATTTACCGTTCTCAGCAAACTACGCTTTTATCATGGTTTAAACACAAACTTCAGCACCATCATCAATCTGAAGACCTAAGCCAGGAAGTGTTTTATCGTGCTTTAAAAAGTGAATATTGTTTTCAAAAAATTAAGGAACCACAGGCATGGCTTATGGGCATTGCCAAACATGTCATGATTGACTATTGGCGTCGTCAACATATTGAAAACCTCTATCTAGACGCCCTACAGCATCTTCCAGAAGAATATTATCCCTCCGCTGAACATGAAGTTTATATTCAAGAAACTTTATATCAGGTCCATTTAATATTAGAAAAACTGCCTACCCGCACAGCTCAGGTCTTTTTAATGTCTCAACTAGATGGCATGACTTATCGAGAAATTAGTGAAAAAATGAATATTTCTGAAGCCACTGTAAAAAGAGATATGAAACAAGCTTTTTTAGCTTGTATAGACCTTTATAATTAACCTTGTTAGCTGCGCTTAATTTGTTACCTTATGTCAGATATTACTAAAATCCCTCCTCATGTTTTAGATGCAGCCGCAGACTGGTTGGTAATCTTACATTCGGGTGAAATGACCGCATTACAACAACAACAGTTTGAGCAGTGGAAAACCGAAAAAAAAGAACACCAGCTAGCACTCCAGCAAATGGAAAAATTCAGCCATGGTTTATCAAACCTTGCAGCTAACTTCCCTTCCGAAGCTTTAGTTCAGTCTAACCAAAAATTTAATCTTGCTGCAAAACGCAATATGCTGTTAAGCCTTTCAGGTTTAATGATCGTTGGTTTGTCTGCCTATTTCATACCTTGGGAAAAATGGCAGTCGGACTACCACACCAAAGTGGGTGAAATTAGAAAAGTATCGTTAAAAGATGGTTCACAACTCATTATGGCAAGTAATTGCTATGTCGATGTAAATTTCACGCAAGAGAAACGTCAGATAAAACTGATTGATGGAGAAATTTATGTTGAAACAGCAAAGGATGCTCAACATCGACCATTTATTGTCGAAACCAAGAATGGTTCAGTAGAAGCCTTAGGTACTCAGTTTACGGTACGCCAAGAAAATAGCGAACAGACCAAAGTCAAAGTCTATAAACATGCAGTCGCAATTGAGCCAGAGAACTCATCTAAACGGCAAATATTAAAACAAGGCCAGCGTGCTTTTTTTGACGAAAAATATATTTCAAAGTCTCTTCCTCTTGATAACGATCAACCGTATTGGACCCAACAACTTTTGGTTGTAGATCAATGGCCACTTCAAAAAGTGCTAGATGAGCTATTTCGTTATAAAAAAGGAAGCTACCATCTCGACCCAGAATTGAAAAATATAAAAATTTCGGGCGTATTTTCTCTAAAAAATCCTGAGCAAAGCTTAGAAACTTTAGCCTATAGCCATCAACTTGAACTGAATTATTACAGCCAATATTTGTTAAATATTAAAAAAAGATAAAAAAATATGATCCTTTTTTTGATCTGGTTCGACTTATAGAGAAATACACTCCCTGTCGAGAAGACCACATGAAGGATTATCAAGCAAAAAGTAAATTGGCTTTGGCTATACGTGCAGTGCTATGGAGTACGCCATTGGTGGTCACGGCGCTTACCTCAACTTCTATTTACGCTGCGCAAACTTATAGTATTTCAATTCGCCAGAGCACGCTTGATCAGGCCATTAAACAACTGGCTATTCAAACAGGCACAACCATTAGCTACGATAATGCCAGTTTTTCAAAAACAAAAAGCAAAGCGCTTCAAGGCAATTACGCTGTTGAAGATGCTTTAAGTCTGTTATTACAAAACCATCCATTTGAAGCCGTTAAAGTAAACAATGGTGGTTACAGCATCCGAGCGAAGGCTCCACCCGCTCCAATTGAACCCAAAGTTTTTCAGTTAGAAGCCATTAAAACAAAAGCAAATAACAATAATGAATTTGATACGGCAGGCAGTGAAACAGGTACGGCGCATTTAGCAACAATTCATGTTAATGCTGATCATGGTGAAAATTTAACAACCGAAGGTTCAGGTTTATATACGGCGAAGGCCACCACCGCTTCTAATGGCTTAGCTTTAAGTTTGCGAGAAACACCTCAGCTGGTCAGTGTAATCACCAACCAACAAATGAAAGATCAGAACCTCACCCAATTAACTGATGTTGTCAGTCAAGCAGCAGGACTCTCTATTAAACAAGGTGGGAATATTGGTAGTGATAATTCACCTATTTACGCTCGCGGCAAAGAAGTAGATAGTTATTTACTCGATGGCGTGAAGCTCATGAGTTCATATGCAAGTATTTTCCAAAGTCAGGACATGGCTTTATTTGACCGAGTCGAAGTCGTGCGCGGTGCAAATGGCTTAATGACAGGTGCTGGCAGTGCAAGCGCAAGTATTAATCTGGTCCGAAAAAAACCATTACAAGACTTTAAGGCTTCGGTGAGTGCTGACATTGGTTCATGGGATTCCTACCGTACCGATATTGATGTTTCTACACCCCTTAATGAGTCTGGAAGTATTCGTGGCCGTACCCTTTTTGCCTACCAAAAGTCAGACTCTTATATCGACCGCTACAATGAAGAACGTAAAGTTGCTTATGCAGTCGTAGAAGCTGATTTAACAGACCAAACCAAAGCAAGTTTAGGTGCAAGTTACCAACAAATTGATTTGACTGGTGTGGCTAGAGGTGGTTTACCAAGCTTTTATACAGATGGCACACTCATTAATTGGTCCCGTTCAGATTCAGCGGCAGCAAGTTGGACGGGTTCAGATCGCTCAACGACATCTTACTTTGCCGACATTGAGCACCAGTTTAATGACCGCTGGAAATTAAAAGGTGTAGTATCTAGAACCATCACCGATTCAGATGAAATTGTAGGCTATACCTACTCAAGTAAAGGGATCGATAAAGCTACTGGTAGCGGGGCGATGTTATATGCAACCCGTTGGGATTATCGCCCTACTCAAGACTTGTTCAATTTAACCTTAAACGGTTCATTTGATTTGTTTAATCAAACTCATGACGTGGTGTTAGGCACGACTTACACAAAAAGTAAAAATAAACGTCCTACCTATTCAGGCTGGAATAACACAGTTGACGATAAAATGACATGGGACGGCACTCTAAAAAATATTTTTGGTTGGGATGGCAGTACACCTAACCGCCCTGAAACCAAAATAGATGGTTGGTACAGTGGAGATGATCGTAGCCAATCTATTTTTGGTGCTGTTCGCCTTAAAGCCACCGACAATCTTGCAGTCATTTTAGGCACTCGAATTGAAGACTGGGAACGCGTAACGGGCGATCATTCAGATGCTAAGAATACGACTACCTACACAACACAAGAAGAAAGTGGCAAGGTAATTCCATATGTGGGCATTACCTATGATTTCACTGACAACTGGACTGCGTATGCAAGCTACACCAATATTTTTTCACCACAAGATAAGAAAGCCGTTACAGGCGAATACATAGACCCATTAATAGGTAATAGTACCGAGCTGGGTATTAAGGGTGAGTTTTTTGATAATCAGTTAAATGTTGGTGCTGCTATTTATCAAACTAAAGAGGACAATACAGCGATTGCATTAGCAGATGTATTTGCCCCAGATGGTTCTCAAGCCTATCGGACAGAATCTGGCACAAAAAGCCGCGGCTTTGAAATTGAAGCGACAGGTAAGTTGACTGATTTATGGCAAGTTTCCACAAGCTTTAGCCGTAACTTATCAAAAGATAGTCAAGACAACCGATTAAATACCGGTGTGCCAAATAACACAGCCAAGCTGTTTACCACCTATACCCTGCCTTATCTTGATGAAGCCCTCACCATTGGTGGCGGTGTTCGTTGGCAAAGCGAAATTTATGAAAAAAATGCAGTCTCTGCAACAGGTCGATTCACTCAAGAAAGTTACGCTTTAGTCGACTTAATAGCACGTTATAAGGTCAACAATAATCTTATGCTCAACTTTAATGTTAATAACTTATTTAATGAAAAATACCATTTAGGCACCACAAATAGCTATTACGGCGCTCCGATCAATTTCCGAGTGGGTGTTAAATATGACTGGTAAATAAATTACTCGTCATTTAAAGACCTTACTTCAGAGGAAAATAATGTTCTTCTGAAGTAAGACTAAACTAACTTAATCAATTGGAATGGAATACTTTGGCTAAGCTCAGGCTATAATATTAGACATGCTCTATTATTTTATTTAACTCTCCTATGAAGAATGCGTTTTCTGACAGCAAACAAATTAGACAAGTGTCTAGTTTCCCTGAACTTGTAAATACAAAGTTCCAAGGAGAGACAAATGCGATTTGCTGGCACAGAAATTTGGTTGGCGACTTTAAAGAGATTGTGAATAAACTTCATTTAAAAGAAAATATTACAGAGGTTTCTGTTGAAGACCTTTTAGCGCTACAACTTTCTGAAAAAGGCAATCTGGCAAGAAAAACTATTTTAGAAGATATCGAGCAGTTAACTGATTTCGGCGCATCGCCAGTACTTAACTTACTTAAACATTATGAACGCGATGAAGAGCTAGATTTCATTTCAACAGATGTATATTCATTTCATGTGGATCGCTCTCCAATTGAAACTGATACTTTCTTATGTACCTATCACGGCGCTGCCAGTGATATTGTTTCCAATGATCAGGTTGAACAAAAAGTTTTAATTCCAGAAATTAGAGAAAAGCTCAAAGAATTACATGATGGCCCAGAAGCTGAATTTGAAGCTTTCTTGGCAGAGTATTTCTTTGATTTGCATTATCAACCTAAACCCGCTGCCCAACCTGTAAATTTAGGCACGGGCCATATTTGGCGTTTAGCAGTAGATCATCCCACTCAAAAGGTTTTGCCTTGTGTTCATCGAGCCCCTGTTGAAAAAGATGGCGAGTATCGGTTGCTATTGATTTGTTAAATGTTTTGGTGGCTTCCCACACATATTCACTAGCTTTTTCCTTCACCAGCCACATGCATCCTTTTCAGGCTGAAATAACCCTATATACGATCTGACTAGCCATAATAAATAAACAAAGCACTCCTACGCTATATGAAATTGTGCGCCATGGCTGCATAGAAGTTAGATATGTCAAAGTATGAGTGACTCTAAAAAATGTAAAAATAATAAATAACCACTTCGTGATGATATAGTCTGTATTTAAGAAAATACATAAAGCACCCAACACCCAGAAAATTGGAATATTTTCTAAATCATTCAACCAAGCCTGTTGTGCTCTAGCCACTTGTGGTAACTCGGCAGTATGTGCTGGCACTCTTAAAAAGCCCGCGTCTTCTATATTCTTAAAAGCCTTATTTTTAATTCTGTAATATCCTTGATATGCAGATATTCCGAACATTTTTACAAATAATAAAACCGTACATAATGCGTAAACATATAAAAGACTATTCATTTATTTCTCTGAGGCACAAATTATAATTTATGTATCTATATAATATTTATCACATTGTTATTAATAAAAAAATACTCCTTTAGTACTTATGGTAATTTGACTTTAAATACGATCCAAAGTCGATTTAAATAAGATTTGGGTAAAACTCTTTTTTGATAACTTTCAGACAGGACCTCTGTTATGACCCCAAACATCATACTTTCAAGTGATCGTATTCGGTTACGCCTTTTAAAGATTGAAGATTCAAGAGATTTAGTCGCCGCTGCATCAGACGGAGAACTATGGAACCTTCCTTTCACTGTAGTCCCTTCAGCAGAAACAATAGATGACTATATTCACCTTGCGCTAGAAGGTTATCAAGCAGGTACAGTTCTTCCTTTTGTTGTTGAAGATATCGCTACAGGAAAGATCATTGGATCTACGAGATTTTGGAAAATAGATAGAAAAAATTTAAAGTTAGAAATTGGAAGTACTTGGTATTCGAAATCTTGGCAGCGAACATACGCAAATACGGAAGCAAAATATTTGCTTCTTAAATATGCCTTTGAGGAATTAAATTGCGTCAGAGTTCAGCTTACAACAGATGTGCTCAATGAAAAATCACAGAATGCGATTTTAAGACTCGGTGCCCAGAAGGAAGGTGTTGTAAGAAATGAGAGAATTATGCCTGATGGAAGAAAAAGGAATTCTGTCAGATTTAGTATCATTGATGAAGAGTGGCCAAAAATAAAAGAGAATCTTATTAAAAAGTTAAATTGTTATTAATTTTTCTTCTCTTTTATTCCTCTTTAAAAACATTGCAAATGATTCTCATTTATATATACTTTACACACTTTTTTTGAGTCTAGTCGGCTCTCTTGCTCGCTTGAATAGTCGCTCTTTTTTAGCCTTTCACGATGTTTATATCACTTAGGTATACGTATGTTTTCTTTCTCCCCGCGTAAAAATTTAATTACTGTTGAAATTTTAAAACATAGTAGCCCCTTGCTTTTATCCCTCATCCCTATTATGTCTTGGGCAGAAACAACTGCGATCCCACCAGCGCAGCTAGAGACTATTAAAGTTCAGGCGGAAGCGAACTCAAGCTATATCGAAAATCAAACGGCATCGACCTTACGAGGCAATCAAAAAAATCTAGAAAGCCCACAAACCGTAAATGTCGTTTCTAAGCAATATATGAAAGACTATTTACCTGCAAATCTGGACAATGCACTGACCCAAGTCAGCGGCATTACGCAGGGTAATACTTTAGGCGGTACGCAAGATACAGTAATGAAGCGTGGTTTTGGTGATAACCGTGACGGTTCAATTACCGTAAATGGTATGCCGATTGTGCAAGGCCGAACCATGAATGCGGCTGTTGAACAAGTTGAAGTTTTAAAAGGCCCGTCTTCGTTACTCTATGGCATTATGGACCCGGGCGGTGTGGTTAATGTCATTACAAAGAAACCTGAGGCTACTCAGAAAACTGAACTTTCAATATATGGTTCAAGCTTTGCTGCGGGCAAAAATGGTTTAGGCGCAAGCATCGATACCACGGGCGCGATTAGTGATAGTAACTTTTCCTATCGCTTTATTGCCGATCACTCAGATGCAGACTATTGGCGTAATTTTGGTAACCTCAAACAGTCACTAATTGCTCCATCTTTAGCGTGGGATAATGGTCAAACTAAAGTGAACCTGAGCTATCAATACCGCCACTTTGATGTACCTTTTGATCGCTCTATCGTTTTTGATCCAAAAACAAACAAAGCCCTACCCATCTCTAAATATCAACGTCTAGATGAAGCTTTTAACCAAATGAAAGGTGAAGATCATTTAGCTCAACTGTTGGTAGATCACCAAATTAATGATAATTGGTCGGCTCACTTTGGTTATACCTACAACTACGAAACCTATGATGCCAATCAGTTACGTGTAACCAAGTTAGATACAGCCAATCATACGGTTACACGCCGTACCGATGCGACTTTAAATGCAGAAAGTATAGACAGTAACGCCCAAGCGTATATCAATGGTTCAACCAACTTATTTGGTTTAAAGCATGATATTCAGTTCGGTTCAGACATCGAATATCGCAAATATTTCCGTCCAGATATGGTTCGTGGTGATACCTCAACCTTAGATTATTTAAATCCAAGTTTTGGAACTGTTGAACCATCTCAAAATGTTGTCGCATCAGATAGCGACCAAACTGATAAACTACATACCTATGGTTTTTATGTTCAAGATGCCATTCATTTAAATGAAAAATGGATTGCTGTACTTGGTGGTCGTTACCTTAACTATGAGCAAACTGCTGGACGTGGCAGACCATTTAAGGAAAATACCAACACCAACGATGATGCTTGGCTCCCACACGCAGGTTTAGTCTATCAATGGAATGACCAACTTTCATTCTATGGTAGTTATACCGAGTCACTTAAGCCATCTTCTTCAATTGCTCCTTTAGGCGGCGACGCTGTTATTAATGCAGATGTTCAACCTGAACAAGCTAAGTCTTATGAAGTTGGTGCAAAATATGAGTTAAATGACCGTATTAAAGCCAATTTTGCAATCTACGATATTAAAAAACGTAATGTTTTAGCCAAAATTACCAACTCATCTACTAATGAAGTTGAACTGCATACAACGGGTGCTGTTCGCTCTAAAGGTGCTGAACTCGACCTGACAGGCCGTCTAACAGATCAGCTTGATGCGACCCTCACCTATGCCTATACAGATGCTAAAGTGACTGAAGATGAAAGTGGTCTAGAAGGTAACCGCCTAAACAATGTGGCACGTAATACAGCTTCTCTGGCATTGGCCTATAATTATGGGCAGCTCTACAACGGTAACTTACGTTTAGGCTTGAGTGGTAATTATGTAGGAAAACGTGCTGGTGATTCGGAAAATACCTTTGACCTACCTGACTACACACTAGCGAATGCCTTTGTGGGTTATGACACCACCATTGCTAAACAAGCGGTCACTTTCCAATTTAATTTAAATAATATCTTTGACACCACCTACTACACAGCTAGCGTCAATAATTTGGCCGTATCTCAAGGTGACTCTCGCCAAGCTGTATTACGCGCAACCTTTAAATTTTAAAACACAGGATCAGAGCAGTGTTTAAAGCGCTGCTCTTTCGAGATCAATATGAAAAAGCTTCTTTCTACGGTAGTGTTGATTGGCACACTGTTTAGCTCTTCTGTTTACGCCCAAACACGAATTGCCCTGATCTCACAGGTTAAAGGTGCATCGGCCAGTACAGATGTCGCTATTCAAAAATACTTGCAGAGCAAAGGCTATCAAGTTGAGGTATTAGATCAATCTGTTTCACCGAATAATTTAAAGAACACAGATTTAGTCATTATTTCTTCTACAGTCGCGTCTAAAAATCTTCAATCGGGTTGGCGCCAACTCGCCATTCCACTGATGACGTGGGAAAACGATTATCTTGATGATTTGGCTATGACAGGTAAACGAATTAATAGCGATTTTGGCGAAGTCGAGAAAGAACGTTATTTGTGGTTGGTCAACGCGCCACATCCACTCTCTGCACATCTTTCTGCGGGAACTCACAATGTGTATAAAGCCCAAGCACCTATGAGTTGGGGCAAACCCGGTTTAGGTGCCACCATTATCGCGACTGTGTATGGGCAACCTGAAAAAGTGGCAATCTGGGGTTATGAGAAAGGTGCAACCATGGACTATGAATCTTTAGCGCCAGCAAAAAGACTCATGTTTTTTCTTAACAACGACACATTTACCAATCTATCTGACGATGGATTAAAACTGTTTGATGCCTCAATTCAATGGTTGAGCAATAAATAAAATCATTTATGTAGCTCAAGAAGGTTCTACTCATTGCACCTTGTTGAGCTATGCAAGAATTTGATATCAAATCAGGGTGATTAAAATATTGGCCTTTCAGCTTTACAGCAGAAGCGCTTTATTTATTATTCTTTTATTAATATATAACGTTTACCCGTACCCAATCTTCATACTTGGTCGCCTGAACATTGGTACTTGATGTAATTGCCCCATGAATAGGAATATTTTCTTTCATCCCTGTGGCAACTCCTGAATATATTTTACTTCCCTGGCCTCCCCAAATTTGAGTATGACCAGCATCTTGATAAAGTACATATGCAACAGATGCTGGGCTAGCAGCAGATTTAAGTTCAAAGTTATTGTCTGAAGTTACCGCCAATTGATACGGTGTATTTTGACTACATTGCACAGATACATCCGTTCTTGCAGCAGCAACTGGCTGAGAACGAACGACTGAACCAAAATCTAAATTTCCTTGTGTAGAAACTTCACACGTTTCAATAATCGTTAAACTGACTCTTAATGATGTAGATGCATTTCCAGCATCTGCACTATTTATTGTCAGCATACTCATCAGAGAAAATAAAGTGTATTTAAGGACTTTCATTTCTTCTCCTTAACTTTTTGTTCTAATGTCTATTCATCTTTATATTGTGTTTTTTCTGTTCTGGTTAAAGAAACAGCTTCAGGATCTTTTAGTTATAAAACTTAATATTGCACACTGTCAATAAATACTAAACGCATGATTTGAATGTTATTTTTATATTTTGTGACGTACTACACGAAATCTAACTAATTTAAAAATTAGTTGATGTTTTTAGTCCTCTTCAGCATAAGTACCATCATTCCTTATCAAACTATATATTTACTTAATCTATCTCTCATTCTAAAAATTATTAATAATTTATTATCAGCTTTTAAAACCTTATTTAATCATTCTGTCCATTCTCGCAATTGCATAAATAAATTGATCAAAATAATATTCATGCAAATAGATTATAACTTCACATATTGTTTAGCTTAAAGATTCAATACCAAGAAAACTGTGAAGTTAAATTTAAAATGAATAATTCGGACCTTTAAAACCATCCATTTTTAATTTGAGAAATGCTTGATATGAAAAAATATTTACTCTTACTTTTACTTAGCTTTTATTCAATTCATTCATTTGCTTCGGACAAATTACATGGTAGTGTTTGGAAAACAATTGATGATGCAACCAATCAACCAAGAGCACTGGTAAGATTCAGCGAGGATAAAAATGGCAATCTGTCTGCGAACATCGAAAAAATACTTGTTCCAAATGAAGCTAACAAATGTACGATGTGTGAAGGTACTTACAAAAACAAATCTTTGATTGGCCTAACCATTGTCAAAAATTTAAAAAGTGTTGGTCAAAATAAATATGACAAGGGATCTATCCTCGACCCACAGTCAGATAAAACTTATAAATTTAGTGTAACCGTATCACCAGATGGTGAAAAACTTACCGCGCGTGGCTACATTGGTATTTCTGCAATTGGCCGAAACCAAACGTGGTATCGAATTAAATAAGCTCCTAAATCGTTAAAAGCCCTACTTATAAATTGCATGGTTTTTTGAAGTGATCATTTACCTCAAAAGCCATGTATTTTTTGAATATTCTTAAGTTAATTAATAATTTTAATCATGCACTAAACCTATAAATAAATAATTTTTAAGAGCTCTTATTTTTTTCAGACACCAATTTCAACTCAAAATATAACTATCAATTTTAAGTGATAAATAATTCTTTTTTAATGATAAATATAAACTCATCTTTGCATATATCCATTCCACTTTTTCATATTTTTATTAATCATAAATTTTCACTAAGATCGAATAAATTTCGAAAATTACTGGAAATATAATGTTGTTTGCAACACGTTTTCACTTAAAAAACGCTGTCTTATCAGTAGGGGTTCTCAGCTTTGCACTTTTAACCGGTTGTGGAAATAATTCTCAGCAAAATAATGAAACTAAGGCAGAAGCTTCTCAAACTGCGGCTGCCGCTGAACTGCCTAAAGAAGTACGTTTTGCTTGGGGTGGTGGTCCACGAGTTTGGGTTCTTGGTAAGGCTGATGGAGATTTTGAAAAAGCTTTAGGTACAAAAATTAAGTGGGTTGAATTTGCTTCGGGTGCTGATGTAATTAATTACTTTGCCGCAAATGAAATTGATATTGCTCGTTTTGGCTCAAGCCCAGCTGTTGCAGGTATTACTCGCGGATTACCAATTGAAATCATTGGTTTGGAAGGTCTAATTTCTGGTGCAGAACGTTTAATTGTTCGCCCTGATATTAAAAATCTGCAAGGTCTGGTTGGTAAAAAAGTTGCCTTCCCTGCCAACTCCACCGCGCAATATGCTTTAGAACAAGCGCTTGCATTAAATAAAATTGATAAATCAAAAATCAAATTAATCCCACTTAAGCCTGCTGAAATTGTATCTGCATGGACACGTGGTGATATTGATGCGGCCTATGTTTGGGGACCATTTACTCAACAGCTAGAGAAAGAAGGCGGTAAAGAAATTTATCGTACAACGACGTTAAATGAAAAAGGCATTTTGGTTTATAACAACTTCGCTGTCCGTAAAGAGTTTGCAGAAAAACACCCTGATCTTGTAATTAAATTCCTGAAAGCTTACCAAGATCAAGTTGATGAATATAAAAGTGATCCTAAAGCTGCTTCTGAAAAAATCTCTAAATACTTAAGTCTTCCATATGACCAAGTCGAAACCACACTTGCTGGTATCGAATATATTCAACTAAAAGATCAAGCCTCTGAAAAATATTTAGGTGCAACATCAAACGATGAAAACTCTGGCTTGGCTAAAGCAACTCAAGATATCGCTAAATTTTTAGTCAGTATTGGCGAGTTGAAACAATCTGATGTTCCAAAGAGTTATGCGCCTAATATCGACAGTAAATACCTTATTGAAGCGACAAAATAAGGTTATCAAATGATTCAGTTGAACCCGTTTAAAGTAAAAGTGATTAGTACATTATCGCTAATCACTTTTGTGATTATTTGGCAACTTGTGTGTACATTTAAACTTGTCTCACCCATTTTGTTGCCCTCTCCTCTACAGATTTTAGATACAGTTTTAGATTTATTTAAAAACGGTTACCGAGATGCTCCTTTTTATCAACACATTTTAGTCAGCACGGCGCGCGCCTTCTTTGCTTTCTTCGTTGCAATCGTTATTGGTGTGCCTTTGGGATTATTAATGGGCCGTAGTCCTGTACTTAATGCCATTTTAGATCCATTTGTACAATTCTTACGTCCTATTCCCAAAATTGCCCTCATTCCATTGGTTGTTGTTTGGCTAGGAATTGGTGAGGAATCTAAATTTTTCCTTATTTTTATTGCGACTTTACTGAGTGTCATTGTGGGTGCAACCGCAGCAAGCCAAAACGTTCCATATGGTTTGATTCAAGCAGCACAAACGATGGGCTTAGGAAAAACAGCAATCTTATTCCGCGTCATTTTACCCTCTTCGCTTCCTGAAATTTTCACCACCATTCGTTTATCTATTGGTATTGGTTGGACATCATTAATTGCAGCGGAAATGGTTGCAGCGACTTCTGGTTTAGGCTGGATGATTATTAATGCGGGTTCTTATTTACGTACAGATGTGGTGATTGTCGGGATTATTTTACTTGGAACAATTGGCTTTATTTTAGATTGGCTCATTGTGAAAGCACAGCAAAAATGGGCCCCTTGGACAGGAAAAGCATAATGACTCAACCATTTATTGAGCTAAATAATGTTCAGAAAATATTTAAACAAAACAAGACGGAAAATACGGTCTTAGAAGATATTAATCTTAAAATTCCTGAAGGTCAGTTTGTTTGCTTACTTGGGCCTTCTGGCTGTGGTAAATCAACTATTTTGAACTTGCTTGCTGGTTTTGAAAAACCAACTTTAGGTGAGATTTATGTAGATGGTCAAACCGTCTCAGCACCGGGCATTGACCGAGCTGTTGTATTTCAACAAGCTCAATTATTTCCTTGGCTCACAGTAAAAGAAAATATTCAATTTCCACTTAAGCAATCAAAAGCTGAAGCTAAATATATTGCTGAGCAAACTGAATATTACTTAGAAAAAACGGGTTTAAAGAAGTTTGAAAATCATCGAATCTGGCAAATCTCAGGCGGTATGAAGCAACGTGTTGCCCTTGCCCGTGCGTGGGTCATGAAGCCAAAGATTTTATTAATGGATGAGCCTTTTGGGGCTTTAGATGCTCAAACACGTATTTTAATGCAGGAAACACTGACTCAGCTTTGGCAAGACAATAAAACTACCGTTTTATTTGTTACTCACGATATTGATGAATCTCTACTTTTAGCAGATCGCATTATTTTAATGGCAGGCCATCCCGGGCGTATTGCCAAAGATATTCAAGTGAATTTACCTCGTGCGCGTAGCATTGAAAATATTACGCCACAGCAAGAATTTATTGAAACCAAAAAACATATTTTAGAAATTATGCGCAAAGAAGTAAGCCGCATGATTGATTACATACATTAAATTTTAGGACATTATTATGTTATTAAGTCATTTACCGCGCGTTCAACTGGTTCATGCGCCTACTCCTCTAGAGTTTTTACCTAACTTAACTAAAGCGTTAAATGGTCCCCAGATTTACATCAAACGAGACGATGCTACAGGGCTGGCTACAGGTGGCAATAAAACTCGCAAATTAGAATTTTTAATTGGTGATGCACTTACAAAAGGTGCAACCCATGTACTGACTCAAGGTGCAACTCAATCTAACCATGTTCGCCAAACGATTGCAGCAGCAAATAAATTTGGTTTAAAGGCATCTGTTTTACTCGAACAGCGCGTTAGTGATGGTACAGATGAATATTACAACAATGGAAACTTATTGCTCGACGAGATTTTAGGTGCAACATCAATTGAGGTAGTTCCGGGTGGCACCGACATGGTGGCTGCTTTAGAAGCCAAAGCAAAAGAATTAGAACTACAAGGTGAACGTCCGTACATTATTCCGGGTGGTGGTTCAAACGCTATTGGTGCTTTAGGTTATGTATCAACAGCAATTGAATTAATTAACCAACTTAACCAAATTCAACTGGCTCCGACTCATCTTGTACATGCAACAGGTAGCACGGGTACTCAAGCTGGCCTTTTAGCGGGTATTGCGGCAACTCACTCAAACTTACCAGTACTCGGTATTAGCGTTCGTGCTGAAAAATCTAAACAAGAAGAAAATGTTTATAAACTTACTCGTGCAACATTAGAACATCTTGGTTTAAGCGCAGATCTTATTGCCCGTGAAAAAGTGATTGCAAATAGTGACTATGTCGGTGATGGCTATGGTATTCCAACTGATAGCATGGTTGAAGCTGTTAAATTGCTGGCTCGAACTGAAGGTATTTTGCTTGACCCTGTTTACTCAGGTAAAGGTTTTGCGGGTTTAGTCGACCTCATCCGTCAGGGTCATTTCACTAAAGATGACAAAGTGATCTTCCTTCATACAGGCGGTGCCGTAGGCTTATTCGGTTATCGTAAAACCTTCTCTAACAAAGATGCATACCGTTTGTAAGATGACAGAATTTTCAGAACTCCCCACCCTTGGAATTTTGGGTGGTATGGGACCGGGCGCTGCTGTTGATTTTCAACAGCGTCTGCTCGATGCAAGCCCTGCTACTAAAGATCAGGAACATATTCCAACAATCGCTTGGAATCACGGCGGTATTCCTGACCGACAACTTGCACTTAAAAACCTAGGTGAAAGTCCTTTAAATGCCATGTTACATGGACTAAAAATTTTAGAGCGTAGCGGTGTCTCTAAAATCGCCATTCCATGTAATACCGCACACTTCTGGCATTCTGACTTACAGCAAAACACCCCTATTGAAATCTTAAATATGGTTGAAATTACGGTACAACAGATTTTAAAGAAATATCAATCTGGTGATAAAGTCGGAATATTAGCAACCAAAGGCGCCCTTTCTACTCAGTTGTATCAACTTGAGTTAAGCAAGCATGGCATTCCTTTTGTCATTAATTCGGATCAAGAAATTGAACAGGAATTTATGCCCGCTGTTTATGCTGTAAAACGCAATCAATCGGCAAAAGCGGGTATCGTTTTTCAAGAGTTAAGCCAAAGACTCATAGATCAAGGTGCTGGTTCGATTATTTTAGCTTGTACAGAAATTCCAATTGGGTTACATGCAATCCAGTCTCCAATTTTAGATGTGAGCTTTGATACCACACAAATTTTGGCAGATGCTTGTGTACATTGGTTTTATAGGAATACACAACTCTAAAATAATGTTCTTCGAATCTAAAAACTGAATAATTAGCCGAAACCAAACGTGGTATCGAATTAAGTAAGCTTCTAGATCACTTTCATATTAACTACACTCATGCTACAGCCAACAAAGTGGCTTTGAGCATGAGTGAATCATTTAACCTTTCTCTTGTAATCGTTTTGGCGTAGCCCATATCAATAGTGCAATACACACAACACATAAGCTTGCAATAATATATAGAGCGGGCGTTGTACTACCTGTTATGTCTTTAATATGGCCAACCATAATAGGACTAACAATCCCGCCCATTTGCCCTAATGTATTAATGAGTGCTGTACCACCAGCAGCCCCCGCCCCAGCTCCGACCAAGACTTTAGGTGGTAAATTCCAAAAAGAAGGAATTGCAGCAACAATACCCGCCCCTAATAACGCAAGCGAAATGACGACTACAACTGGGTTTGCATCAAAGAAACCGGCGGTGAAGAAACCGATAGCACCTAAAGAGAGTAAACCAGCAGTAAATTTTAAACGCTCCCCAGATTTGTCCGCTAAACGCCCAACAATTACCATCGTAATTGCTCCCATGAGATATGGAATGGCACTAAGAAAACCAATCACTTGAGTATCATCAATACCTGAGCTTTTTATTAATTGTGGTCCCCAGAAGTTTAGACCATAAGATGCAATCTGAATCAGAAAATAGATAACACCTAAAATTAATAATCCCGGCGTTTTAATGGCAGCCCATAATGAGTGAGAAGCTTTTTCTGGTTGTTTAGGTTCAACCAAGCGTTTCAAATGAGCTTTTTCTGAGGATGATAACCACTGCGCATCATCAATACGATCTTTTAAGTAAGTTAAAACGCAAAGACCCAACAGAACACACGGAATACCTCCCAATAGAAATAACCAGTGCCACCCACGCATGTTCATTACACCATCAAGTGATGACAACAACACGCCTGAAATTGGTCCTCCAAAGATGCCTGAAAAAGCAGAAGCAAGGAAGAATAAGGAAATAATTCGACCACGATAGGTTTGAGGAAACCAAAGGGTCATATAATACAGTACACCCGGAGCAAAGCCAGCCTCCATTGCACCAATCAAGAAACGTAATACATAAAATTGCCATTCAGTAGTTACAAACACCATTAAGGCTGTTGCAACACCCCAAGAAACCATGATGCGTGCAATCCATTTTCTCGCACCAAATTTATGTAGCAATAAATTACTAGGTACTTCAAATATGACATACCCAATTACAAACAAACTGGCACCAAGGCCATAGGCTGTATTACTTAGAGATAAATCAGCTTGTAACTGAAACTTGGCAAAACTAATATTAATACGATCAAAAAAGGCAAATAAGTAACACACCATAATTAATGGCATGATTTTCCATGCTACTTTTTTTATTAATTGCTTTTCGGCAATTGCATCAGCCGATAATTCCATGCTTTGCTTTAAACTCATTTATTTTCTCCTGAAAATGAGCCTCAAAACACGTCTTCTCAAGTTTTTAAAGACGAGTTGACCGATGACGATACGAATATCGTCTTATCTCGAACTAACTTGAATGACGTATCTTAATTAAGTGATTTGATATAATCCGGTATCGGATGTAAGTCTATATTTCGACCCGCCTTGGCAAGCTGGCTTGGTGTGTCATGCCCTAAAAGTGCGGGTAGCGTTCTCGAAAGTTGAATGAGAGCATCTAAATCAATAGTGGTCGGTATTCCCATTTCTTCGCACATATTGACCAAATCTTCAGTACAGATATTTCCTGAAGCACCTGGTGCAAATGGGCACCCACCTAAACCTCCCAATGCAGCATCAAACCGTCTTGCTCCTGCTTCATAAGCTGCAAGAACATTAGTTAGCCCCAAGCCACGTGTATTATGAAAGTGTAAGGTCAGTTGCTCAGACGAAATTAACGATAAAACGTGAGAGACAATTCTTTTCACTTGCACTGGGTTCGCCATGCCAGTGGTATCTGCCAGTGTAATATTATGAATACCCAGCTCTAAATAATGTTCAACTAAGCTAAACACTTCCCTTTCACTAATCTTGCCTTCAAATGGACAGCCAAAAGTTGTTGCAACAGTTCCGTTAAACTGTGTTTTACCCTGTAGTTGCTCCACAATTTCGGTAAATCCTGCAAACGATTGAGCTTTTGTCATACGCATATTGGCAAGGTTATGGGTTTGGCTAGCAGAGAGCACAAGATTCAACTCATTTGCATTGGCTTCAATTGCCCGAAGCGCGCCTTTTAAATTTGGAATTAACCCAACATAAATAATATCTTTATGGCGTGTAATTCCAGTAAAAACCTCACCACCATCTCTCAGATTCGGAATCGCTTTTGGAGAGACAAAAGACCCTGCTTCAATTCGAGAGAAACCCATTGTCGACAACTGATTAATTAAATCAATTTTCTTTGTCGTGGGCACCCAAGTCGGCTCAATTTGCAAACCATCTCTTGGAGAGACTTCTTGTACGACAAGTAAGTCGGTAAATGCTGTCATTGCACTACTCCCGATACACGCAGGCTTTCAATATCTTCAGCTTGATAACCATATTGTTTTAAAACAGATTCGGTATGCTCACCCAGCTCAGGACCACGCCATTTGACCTGTCCCGGTGTTTCGGAGAGCTTCGGAACAATACCCGGCATTTTTACCACCTGACCATCAGGTAACTCGGTTGAAAGCAACATATCACGTGCATTAAAGTGCGGATCATTGACCATATCGGCTACAGAATAAATTCGCCCTGATGGAACCTCAGCCTGTTCGAGCTGCTGCAAGACTTCATCAATTGAATGCTGTCGGCTCCATGATTCAATTGCGGCATCTAGCAAATCACTTTGTTGCGCACGCCCATCGTTGTGTTCAAACTCAGGTCGATTTGCCAAATCTTCACGACCAATCACATGCATCAAGCGCTTAAAAATTGGATCACTGTTTCCAGCAATTACCACAAAAGCGTTGTCCTTGGTTCGATAGGTATTTGAAGGTGCAATGCCCGGTAACGAACCTCCAGAACGCTCACGAATAAAGCCATGCAAGTCGTATTCTGGGACAACACTTTCCATAATATTGAAGACACTCTCTGCAAGAGAGACATCAACAATCTGTCCGTTGCCGTTATTTGTTTTGATATTTACAATCGACATTAAAGCGCCAATCACCGCATGTAATGAGGCAAGTGAGTCACCCAAACTCACCCCAACTCGTGCAGGCGCAGAATCTTGGGAACCCGTGGTATAACGAATTCCACCCATTGCCTCACCAATTGCACCAAAGCCCGGTTTGTCTTTATAAGGGCCAGATTGCCCATAACCAGATATGCGAACAAAAGTCAGTTTAGGATTAATTGATTTTAAGGTTTCCCAATCTAGACCTAATTTTTCAAGTGCACCGGGACGCATGTTTTCGACCAGAATGTCGGTATCGACAATCATCTTTTTGATTAAAGCAATTGCTTCCGGTGACTTGAGATTAAGCGCTAAAGATTTCTTATTACGTGACTGTAAATACCACCACAAAGATGTTCCGTGATGTAACTTACGCCATTTACGAAGTGGATCGCCTTTGCCAATAGGCTCAATTTTTATGACTTCAGCACCGAACTCGGCAAGAATGCGTGTTGCAAAAGGAGCTGCAATTAGCGTTCCTATTTCTAGGACTTTTATTTTCTCAAGGGCTAGGCTCATAACAATCCATATTATATCTACTTCCGATAGAATTAAATTTATGGCGCAATGAGTAGTAATACAATTCTTAAAAGATCAACAAGCCTTCGTGTTTTGCGAAACCCATGAAAGTCATTCAGATTTAATTTCTTTATGTGGATGCATAAAATATTGTTTTAAAAGCAAAGTTACTGGATTTAAAAACTCATCATGCTTGGACACAAGATATAAGTCTCTTTTTGCCCAATCATCGGTTAACTCTACACTTGCCAGTCCCAAAGGTTTACCAAAGATTTCAAAAACCTTATGAGGCAAAATTCCAATCCCCATACCAGCCTGTACCATACGGCAAACAGCATCAAAACTTGTTACCAATATTCTGAGTTTGAGCTGCTTTCCTAGCGCTTCAGACTTTTGCTGCAAAATCCGATTAATCGCACTTTGAGTATGCAGACCAATAAAGTCATAATCTAATGCATCTTCAAAGGAAATGATTTTCTGGTTACTTAAATATTGCTGGTTTTGTATGACCGCAACCAGCCGATCGCTACGATAATGATAATAATCCAGATCTTCTGACAAATTCTCAGCAATGCAGATGCCTAAGTCGGCAATTTTATTACTTACATTTTGGATAATTTCTATACTTGGACGTTCTTCAAGCTCAATCTTAATTTGAGGATTTTCAACAATAAAAGGATGCAGACTTTCGGGTAAAAACTGAATGATTGTTGATAAATTTGCCTGTAATCGTACAAAACCTTTAATACCTATTTTGTATTCTTCTAATTCAACCGAAGCTTTATAAACCGAATCTAAAATGGTTCTGCAATGGTAAAGCAGGCTTTCACCAGCAGGTGTAATTTGCATGCCCTTACCATCACGAATAAACAATTTGGTTCCAATCAAATGCTCCAAATCAGTCAAACGCTTACTTGCAGCAGACAGCGCAATCATATTTTTTTCAGCGGCCTTACTCAGAGATTTTTCATCACAGACCGTCTGAAATATCTTTAAAGTTACTAAATCTAGTTTTCGAATAATATTTTCAATATGCATTACACATTACCAATCTTATAACTTGAAGCTTATGAGGCTAATCATGTAATAACATCATAAAACTATCACAATTCAGTTCATATATTTTATTGCCTCACAACTCTTGAATAATACTTTTATCTTGCTCTACAGTACTCATAATTGTGGGGTTGAACACTGCATCAAAATAAGCAATTACAAATCATATTCCAGTAGCTTTCTCTCTCATCTGCCTGCCCCGCACTTAAAAACTGAATAATTGCGCCTTCAATCATATATAAAAATAGTTTTGCGTCCTGAAAAGTCGCATCCGTTTTGAATACTCTAAGCTGACTATAGATTTCATTGATTAGCCATGTACGGTATTTAATTGCGACTTGATAGGCTTTTGAATAAGTCAGTTTTATCTCAAAAATGGCTTTAAATAATAAATAGTACAGTCCCTCTAAATCGGTATGTAAGAAATAAAGTTTCTTAAGTTTATCGGTGGCACTTTTGCTGTGGTCGTACTCAACAATTGAAACCACTTTTTCTTTTAAACGTTCTTTCTGCACAGTCAAACAGATTTCAACAAATCGTTCTTTCGAGTGAAAGTAATTATAAAAAGTCGCTTTTGGAATCTTTGACTCTTTTACGATTCTGTCGATTCCAACCGTATGAAAGCCATGATGGTGAAATAAATCAATCGACCTATTAATGACTTGAATGGCACGTGTAGGGAGAACTAACTTTGGCATTGTTTTACCGTTATAAAAAATTATTGTTGTTTCTAAATGAGATACTTTTTTGGGAGAAAAAAAGGCACAGCAAAGCCTATAAAGACTGTGCTTGGCACATCTCAAGTTTTGTTGTTCAAATAAGTTTTTTGAGCCGCAATGACTTAAAGCCTGAGAACCTTAGGGTGATCAAGCTACTTTAAATTTTTAAGCTGTGTTGTTATAGCTTTTGGCATTGAGAGCCAAGAAATAATGGATGTGCAAAGCCAACTCCTTTTTATTGGGAGTTCTGCCGAAACATTAAAATTATGGTGGCAGAACGAAAGAGGGTTGACGGACTGGTCATAGAGCCAGCACACCCGAAGGTGTCCCCCTCCCGTTCCACCGTAGAGGGGGCACGAGGGGCTAGACACTAAAGATATAAAACCTTTAATGCTTCTATGATACGGTCCGTCAAAACCGACTGGCGATGTAGGCCAGCAGGCAAAGGATAGTGTCCAACCCTCTTACAGTCAAGCACACGAAATGACATTTGTTTTAAAATAGATCATTAAAAAGTAAGGATAAATAATCAGCAAATTATTGTTAAATTGGGATTTATAAAGAGGCTTTTATCTGCTTAAAGTAGGAGGCAAAATCCATTAACGACTATATAGCGGATCTTCCTCAACAAAAAACACCTCACCCGATGAGGGTAAAACCCATTGATAAGTTCCTTCTATTTTCTGCATCTTTTCTTTAAAAATATCATATATCGCTATAAGGTTATGTTTTTCATCATATTCCCCTACATAGCCAAGTTCCTTTTCTTCATGAAAATCTCTAAACATTTTATGCATTTTTACAGCTCTAAGTTCCATATCTTTTCTCCTTTTTATTATCAATATAATTATTATGATCTCTTTTTATTTTCAATACTAAAAAAAATGTACCAAAATATATCTTATAGAAATATCAATTAAATAGTTATCGTAAATTTAATATTTATCAAACCTAAACTTTTCCATATCGTATGGTATGTCTAATTTCACACTCCATTGGTTTATTTTTTCACTCATTATAACGGCATCAACTTCAAAAGCATCTCGCTCACTAAAACCTTTTGTTTTTAAAAAATTAACAAAACTGGAAGAATTTATTTTATTAAGATATCCAACTCTTAAAGTATCTATATACACTGCAATTTTATTTGTTTCTTTTTCAAGGCATATTACAGCATTTTTAAAGACATTAGTTCTATCACTATTTTGATTGCCGACTAAAGTTATCAATTCTTCTTGGTATAAAGTTACAATTATTTCATGTTCGAAAAAGTTCTTATTCTCTGTAAATATTTTTCCAGCTATTTTTAGAGTACTTTCGGGGAGCTCCAGTTTAACTGTAGAAAAAACCTTAAATAAAATATAAGCAAAAACAAACAAAATTAAAATTATTATAATAAAAGACATATTAAAAACATTCCTCTTAATTTTATAAATTGGCAAAAAGAATCATTATTCTTTCTACCAACCCATCATTTAAGAAAAAACAAATTTATTATATTATTATTTTTTCTCAATTTTATCAATTTGATCAACTTTTTCTACAGCATTCTGATCAGGACTTTTAGGCTCAAACTCTTTACCGTCTTGCTGTTGCTGTTGTTGCTCTTTTGATTTGTCTTGATCGTTTTTAACTTGGTTTTGTTGAGACATTAGAGTCTCTCCTATTTAATGTTGTGTAGATGATTATCTAGCACTTAGTTAACATAGTCCTTTTACCTTTATATAGATACAATGCAAGTGTATCTGAATGTGATACCCTTGTTTAACATCATAATTATTAATATTTTAATTAATTTATAAATTATCTAGAAATTAATATACTTAAAAAACAAAAAAAAGCACCTAAGGTGCTTTTTTTCTAATTATATTATTGAACAACAATATTAATAGCAGAAGGACCTTTTTGTCCTTGAGCTATATTAAAACTAACACGTTGACCTTCATATAAGGTTTTAAAACCTGAACTACTGATTTCTTTAAAATGTGCAAAAACATCTGGACCTGCATCTTGTTGAATAAAACCAAAACCTTTAGTTTCATTAAACCATTTCACTGTACCAATTGCTGTATTAGACATAATATATCCTTTGATTTTTAATAATATAAAGCCATATTTTATGACTCATTGAACTTTGAAAATAATAACAAATTGAGTTTAAGATCTTAAAAAACGAAGGATTATGAATAAAACTACGATACTAAAAGAGGATTTACTAATAAGTCTTTTTTTCTAGTTAAATTGAGTATACGCTAAATAAATATTTATACAACAAATTTAAAAAATATTTATTTTATTTGCTATCACACAACAATTTAAAAATAATAACTTCTAGATACAGAAATACTTTTTATAAAACTTACCAACCAAAGAATAAATTCATATTGATTCTCAAAATTAGGGAGAAGGCTTAAATCAATTTTAACAATACGCTCTTTCATTGGCCTGTTTAAACAGCTTTCAAAATCAATAACAGAATATTTTAATTGTAAATTGTTTGTAGCTGCTTCTTTTTTAATTTCAACTAACAGTCTATTGAGACAATCAACTAAATCTTTAGAAGACTGATTTTTAAAGTGAATATTATTGTAAACACTTTCAGCCACATCAAAATATTTTTTCATTTCAGCATCCATATTTTTCTCATTTTTTAATTAATTTGATTGAGTATGCATGTAAAACTGTATCTTTATGTTGTATAAATATATTTATAGATCGAATCCCCCACTTTAATTAAAAATATCCCCTCCAATTAAGAACTTAAAATAATATATTTAAATAAATTGTAATTATTAAAAAAACATTAAATACAATAGCTATTTAACTATATGTTAACTCTTGTATTTGATTAAAATTTCCTTCCACTTATATATCAACACTCTATTTGACTCAAAGAAATATTATGTCGATAATTGAAAACTTTTAGGCACATATCTCTACATAGAGTTCTCATAATCACCGCAATGTAACTGAATTAAAAGCCTACGATAAAGCTTCCTTACTATTATTAAGAAGTTTAAAATGTCTGATTTCAAAGAATTTTCAAAAAAAACCACACAAAATCAAAATGACTCTAATGCTCAACCTACTGAGGATAAAACTGAAAACCCCGAACAAACCCCTGAAACAGAAAAAAATCCTACCGAAAATAATAATCAAGAAAAAAAGGAATAAATAACTTATTAACTCAAAAGCTCTATATTAAATAGAGCTTTTGTTTCACACCATATTAATTATAAAATATTTAATTTAAAATTTTTATATTAAAAATTATCTAAAATGGTACATATATTTTTTAAACAAGTCCAAATCTTGCACTTAATATTAATTCAACTCTTTTTTGCGCGGCAAAAAAATCAATATCTTCACTTATCCAAAATGTATGAAGCTGCCCATGTAAATGAAAATGCTCTTTATTATATTCAGAACCATGATCGGAATAATGACTATCTACTCTGAAATGATTTTGATCATCCTTTCTTTTCTTCCCATCAAGTATACCGCCAATACAGATATCCATTTTAATACCAATAATTAATCGAAATTGACTATAACACATAGGCCACTGTGGCTTTAAAAAGAGTTGTTACTAATATTTTTTACAGCATAATAAAATATTGCCATTTGGAGTGTATCTACTTAAATTTACAAGGAATAAATATATATTTTGCATATCTAAAATACTTTGATATTTAATATGAATATTGATTTATCTAAAATTTATAACATTTTCAAAATAATTCTTCTTAGCGGAGTTAAATCTCTATATGCTGTATGTACCTCTTAGAGAAATTATTCCAATGTCCCAGCAGCCCCTGCTACAAGAATTAAACTCCAGAATCGACTATTACTCTACAAGAACAGACTACCCACTACGAAGAATTTTGATAGGTTACAGAACATACGCAAAATTGATGCTATGTTCATCTTTCGCAGATGAGGTTATAAATTCTGCAATTGATCCAAACAAACGGAAATATAAAAAGTTAAAAATCAAAGTCACTAAAGATGACAATCAACTTGATCTTGAATAAATTAATTCGTTCATTAGTTTTATAGAAAACTGATTTAATTATATAAAAAATTAAAATCCTTTTTGAAATATCACCGTTTTTAACTCTCAAAATGATTAGAAAATAACAAATGGGCATTTTCTTTTGCTCATTTACAATTTCAATGACCGTAAGATGATAATGACCAATACTGGCAATATTGTCGTAAACATCCAGATAGTGATGCCCTGCTGCTACCGATTTGAACCAAGAAAATAATTTGCTCTTAAACTTATTTTTTCACAGGCAGTAGTAAAACGGGGTCTTCAATGTCATAACCAGTTTCTTCTGGAACCCCCAGATATTTAACGACAACCAACCTATTATTGTGTTTAGGCACACTATAATTTTGGGAAATTTTTATTGCTTTGGTGTAATGAACCGCAATGTGCGTCTTACTTTGTAAAGACGGCGATTTTACAACATATTCTGTTTTATATTGCGTGATCTTTCCGGAAGGATCAAACCAAGATGATACTTGATTCTGATGCGTTTTTAAGGTCTGAATTTTTACAGTCTTACTATTACTTACGATCAAAGGAGTTAAATTTTTTTTAATTTTATTGAGAGCCTTATCAAACGCTGTACTATCTTGATCATAATCAATCTTATGTGTTTTTGGATTGATATAGAGAGATTTAACCTCAATAAGTTTGTCAGGCGATTTACTATTTAATAGATAATAATATAGTTGTGGTAAACGTCCTCGACCATCTTCGTAGTGTCTTAATATATAAAGTTTCTTCTCTTTTTGTTGATAGCCCAATACTTCAATTTTTTGTCCACCACCCACTGTCGCATAACTATGCGCGGACAACGTAAGAATCGTGCTAAAAGTTAGAAATTTTAGAAATTTCATCAGTTCATATCCTTGTGATCTGGTAACTATATTGTATAAATATCAATCAGATTAAAATGATACTTGAGTAAGTAATACTTGCTGTTTTTATATTCTTTTTGTACAGAGGCAGCCTTTTTAAGGGGGCTTATTATTTATCCCCCTTCAAAACGACTCATCCAGCTTTAGATATATGCCATCATAGACAAATGGTCTTATGCAGTATTACGTTTATAGGAGAAATAAGAACACCCCGCACACGATGCCATAATAATTGTTATTCCAATGATCTGAAAATGATTTAATCGTTCATCTAAAATCAGCCATCCAGCCAAAGCACTCACCGCGGGTGATGCGCTCACTAATATTCCAAAAACTCGAGGATGCAGTTTTTTCATAGCAACCATATCTAATATGAAGGGAATTGCACTTGCTAGCATCGCCATGAGTAAACATGTCAAAAGAATCGTATAACTATCAAAAATATGGATAATGTGAGATGCACCTAAAGGCGTTGCAAAAAAAGCCGCCAAGAACATTCCAGTTGCAACAGAGCTTCCTCCACCTTGTGCAACTCTAGAGCCATAAATAACGTATAGCCCCCAACCCACGGCAGCCACAAGCGCATACGCCATACCAATAAAGCTAAAGTTATTGTTTGAATTGCCCATAGGTAAAAAAAGCAAACCAATAAGAGATAATGCTCCCCAAAAATAATCTAATTTATTTTTAGACATTAAAATAGCAACCGTAAGTGGTCCCAACACTTCGATGGAAATAGCGATTCCAACAGACATATAAGAAAATGCTTTATAAATTAAAGTATTCATTAATGTGAGGATGGCCCCATAAATAATGAGATTTTTCCAATTGGTCTGTCTGTTCCAGTCTCTCCAAGGTTTATAAACAATCCATAAGAAACATGCTGCTAAAGCAAGTCGAGTTAAGGTCACTCCTTCTGCACTCAGAATTGGAAAAAGGGCTTTTCCTATTGATGCTCCTATTTGCACAGAAACTAAAGATAGAAATGCGGCTGCAAATGCAATGCCTTGCTTGGAGTTTGTCTCAATCATCATATTTACCACTCTGGGAATGATTGAAATTTTAATTCTATATAATCAATATATTTCTTCTATTTGCCTCAATAAAACGATTAAATAACTCTATATTTAAAGCTTAATGAGAGATTTACTCATGTCAGATATTTCTTTAGATAATTTTGATTATGCAATCTTAAGAATACTTCAAAAAGACAATAAAACTTCGCATCGAGAAATTTCTGAAAAAATTGGCCTATCCTCCGCTTCTGTTCAAAGACGTATATCTCGTATGGAAGAAAAGGAAATTATTTTAAGAAATTGCGCTATTTTAAATCCGCTAAAATTTGGAGAAAAAATTACTTCTATTATTGAAGTCCGACTTAGCGAAGACCGCTCTATAGTGATGGATAGAGCGAAGCAATACTTTGCTTCTGTTGAAGAAATTCAACAGTGCTACTTTGTAAATGGTGGTGTCTCTTTTATCATTATCATGCTGAGCAATAACTTATCTCATTTTGAAAGTTTAGTTAGAAAACATTTTGCTGATAATGAAGATGTAAAAACATATCGGACCTTAATTGTTTTGGACCGTGTAAAAGTAAACTTTGAGTTAAATATTTAAACTTTTCTATTTTGGCTTCTAAACTTTTTAGTCGTTTTATAAAACTTAAAAAGAGGCCGAAGCCTCTTTATTTTTACTGCAATGAAAATCAGTCATCAATCATGGCAAACTCTTGTTCAGGCGTGCCTTTCACCAAATGATGACGGCTATATAACAAGTAATAGAGTATAAATCCGACATAAATCAGCGCAGCCAATAACCAAACTTTTGGATTAACCATTAACCCTGCAACTACGGCAACAGCGGCAAGAATCAAGGCAATACAAGACGTCCAAACTCCACCAGGCGTTTTATAAGGACGAGGTAATTCAGGGCGAGACAAACGTAATTTGATATGTGAGAGCATCATCAACACATAAGAGATTGTTGCACCGAATACAGCCATTAAAATGAGTAAGTCACCCTCCCCTGTTAAAGAGAGTAAGAAGCCAATAATGCCCGGAATGATAATGGCCCAATATGGCGCTTTATTTTCATTGGTGAGCGATAGGTTTTTTGGTAAATATCCCGCACGTGACAATGCAAAAATTTGACGTGAATATGCATAAATAATTGAGAAGAAACTTGCGACAAGTCCAGCAAGACCTACAAAGTTAACAAAGCTCGCCAACCATGTGTGCTGACCATACACCGCAATAAGTGCATCAACTAAAGGTGCCCCTGAATTTTTTAAAGCATTTGAACCCGCAGCGCCTGCTCCCAAAAATAAAATTAAAAGTGCAAACGATGCCAATATCAACATTGAACCAATCAAACCGCGTGGCAATGAACGTACTGGATCTTTTGCTTCTTCGGCTGCAAGTGGTACCCCTTCAACCGCAAGAAAAAACCAGATGGCATAAGGTACTGCGGCCCATATTCCCATATAGCCAAACGGTAAAAAGCTACTCGCACCTGCATGAGAACTGACTGGAATATCAAACAACCGTGCACTGTCAAAATGTGGAAGCATCGCAACAATGAATACGACCAGTGCAATACAAGCAACGGCGGTAATTCCAAACATGATTTTAAGCGCTTCACCTGCACCTTTCAGATGAATACCCATAAAAACTAAATAGCAAATTAAATAAACAGCCCAGCCGCCAATTCCAAAGAGTGATTGGCAATATGAACCGATAAATACGGCAATCGCGGCAGGTGCAATTGCGTATTCAATTAAAATCGCAGTTCCTGTGAGGTATCCTCCAAAAGGACCAAATGCAACACGGGCAAAACTATAGCCACCGCCAGCAGTGGGCAACATCGTCGACATCTCAGACATCACAAAGCTCATGCAGAGATACATAAACGCGACGATGACTGTTGCAATAAAGAGTCCTCCCCAGCCGCCTTGTGCCAACCCAAAATTCCAACCCGCAAAGTCACCCGAAATGACGTAAGAGACACCCAGCCCCACTAAAAGTAACCAACCTACTGCCCCCTTTTTTAACTGACGTTTTGCAAAATACTCTGCGTCCTGTTGTAAAGCACCAACATCTACGCTTAATTCAGATTCTTTCATTGTCGTATGCCTTATCGACTAAATTTACACCACCAATAGTTGCGCAAAAGATATTCATAAAACTTGACAGCAAAACATCTCCCCGACCACTTGAAGTCAAGTTGATTCATTTTTTCTTTTATAAGATCGACGGCATCTCAACACGAAACGTGTTTAAAAATTAAATTGAGGAGATGGGTTATGTCTGTAGAACAAAATGAATTTTTAAGCCAAGTTCAATTACAAACACTGGCAGAACAAGCAATTAAGCAGTATCCATCAGACTATCAAGGACAGGTCAAACTACTGTGTCAGTCTGAAAATGCAACCTATCAAGTTTCGACTGGATCTGCCCGCTATGCACTTCGAATTCACCGTCCGAACTATCACAGCAAACTCGATATACAAAGTGAGCTTGAATGGTTAGATGCTTTAAATGCCAGCGGTATTCAAGTGCCTGTTGCGATTGCAGATCAATCGGGTGAGCGCGTCATTACCTTGAAACTATCGAATGATATTTATCGGTATGCAGTTCTTTTTAACTGGGTTGAGGGCGATATGCCGACTGTTGAAGTTGACCCAACTGCATTTGAACAATTAGGACAAATTACCGCAAAGTTGCACTTACATAGTAAGACATGGCAAGCGCCTGAAAACTTTCAACGTATTGTGTGGAACCATGAAACCATGGTCGGTGCAGATGGTCACTGGGGAAACTGGAAAAATGCACCTCATTTAAGACCACAAGATCACGGCGTAATTGAAGAAGCGATTGCACAGATTTCGAAAGATTTAAATTTCTTTGGCAAAACTCAGGAACGCTATGGCCTGATTCATGCCGATTTGCGTTTAACCAATTTATTACTACAACAAGAACGTATCGGCGTGATCGATTTTGATGACTGCGGAATGAGCTGGTTTATGCATGATCTCGCCGCTGCAATTAGCTTCAATGAACATTATGCAAATGCACCTCATTGGGTTGATTACTGGTTAAAGGGCTACGAGCGCGTAGGTCATATTCAGTCTGAAGAATATGAAATGATCCCGACTTTTATCATGCAACGCCGCATTCAAATGATGGCTTGGAATGGTTCTCACGCACAAACAGAAATGGCTCAAAGTCTTGGCGATCAATGGTCCAATGAAACTGTGCGTCTCTGTAAAAAATATCTAAACGGACAAATGCCTGTCGGAATTTGAAAAGTGATTTAGATCGCTTTTCTTCATTTTCAATTTTTAGTTTTTAAATTTTATAGAATTTAAAGGAAGGGTTTATGCAAGCTACCCATCAACTGAGCAAAGTTGCCAAAGCACTATTACTCACCAGTAGTCTGGCAAGTATGATTGCTCTAAGCGCATGTAATTACAACCCTATACAAAGTACATCTCCCGCAGTCGCTATTCCCAAAAAGGAATATATCCAAAAAGGTCAATGGGACGCTTTTAACTTTGACCAACTTAACCAATTGATTGCTAGCTATGGAAAAGATAGCCCTAACTATAATCCTGACAAACGCCCGTATATTGTCACTGACTTTGACAATACCTCGGTATTTTTAGACATCGAAGAAGCAACTTTAATTTATCAGCTTGAACACTTAGCATTTAATGTCACGCCAGAGCAGCTTAATCAGATTATTCGTAAAGGGATTAGCTCGCAAAACTTTGAAGCGGCCTACAATAACCAGCAAGGCCAAGCCGTCAATATTAATAAAATTGCCCCAGATATTATTGCCAGCTACTCATGGCTTTATCACCACTATAGCGGTCTAAAAGGCAAGCAAAGTCTGGATCAAATTAAACAAGATCCGCATTATCTCGATTTCATTACTAAAATGAGATATCTATATGCGGCGATTGGAGACACGTTTGATCATGAAGTTGCATATCCGTGGGTCACTTATTTATTTACTGGGCTTACCGAACAAGAAGTCCGTAATTTGGTAAAAGCAACGGTGGCTTGGCAAATGCAGCAACCGATTGGACCTGTGACATGGACATCCCCAGCAGCACTTTCTGGCCAAGCTGGTGTTGTTAAAACGACTTGGGAAAATGGTTTAAGACCATACCGAGAAATGCAAAATCTATTTAAGGCCTTTCAGGACAATGGCATTGATGTCTATGTCTGCTCGGCATCTTTTATTGATGTGATTAAGGAAATTATTTCTAATCCAGAGATCGGCTATAACATTAATGAAAAAAATGCCTACGCGATGGAGTTAGAGCGAGATGCACAAAATCGAATTTTACCCGAGTTTCGTCATGGCTATGCGCAAACTCAAGGTAAAGGCAAAACCGCAACCATCCAGCGCTTTTTAGTCTCTAAATATGGTTACGGACCAATTTTTATCGCGGGTGACAGTGAAGGCGATCAAAATATGATGCAAGATTTTGCAGCGACTCAGAAGGTACTAATTATCAATCGATTGCGCAGTCCAAGTTCAGATATTGGAAAATTTTCTCAGCAGGCTGTGCAGAGCTATGGTCAAGCCAATACTAAGTTCTTACTACAGGGCCGCGATGCCAATACAGGTCAATTTAGACCCTCAATGGCCAGTTTAAGTTATGGCGCGCAAACGGCAAAAACTACAAAAAATTAATATTTCACTTATTTTCTCATGCCTACAATAGATGTTGTATGCATGAGAAGCCGCTTAATTTCTTGTTTTAGTTCTGCCCTGTTTGCCTATCTCTAATGCATTTTCTGCCTTCTTTTAGTTCGCTACCCAACCTTAAATACAACTCTTGATCTCTTCTTAAAGAATCAAATCTGAAACTTAAAACAGAAACACATAAGTCATTATTTTATAAAAGTTTTTAACAACACAAAATCATGGACGCAAGCAAAAACTGGTATGGCTTTTGCTTAATATAAGAATAGTTAGGAATAAATATCATGAGACTTGACATGTTACATCTCAACCCAGCTCATCTTGTCGATTCAAATATGTGTAATCAAGGTGTATTGTCTGCAGCTGCCTCTGGATTAAGCGAGTTTATTCGTCAAAAAGGTGCAGATGTTGATCGCGTTTTAGGTATTAGTGGTATTAATCCTGAACTTTTAATTAGCCCAACGTTGAGCTTACAACTGCCCAATTATTGCAAGGTGCTAGAACAGGCAGCACTGGTTTCTGGTTGTGATAATTTTGGCCTGCATTATGGTCAACAGTTTCAACCGAAATCCTTAGGGCTCATTGGGTACATTGGTCTTTGTTCAAATACATTAGAATCTGCACTTATGAACATGACCAATAACTTTTATTTGCATCAGAAAGATACGCTTAATCGAATGGTCGATTTAGGAGATAGCTGGCGCATAGATTATCAGGTTCAACACGGCGCGATTTTAACTCGCCGCCAAGATGCAGAACTGACCATGGGCATGTTTATGAATGTGATTCGTGAAGTGATGGGTCCTCATTATTCACCTCGCGCGATTCACTTTGAGCATACTCGACCTGAATTTTGGCAAGAACACAGCAAATTATTTAACGCGCCTGTTTATTTTGATCAGCCTTTTAACTCCATCATCATTTCAAAAAAAGACGTCCAACATACTATGCCTGGGCGTGATTCTATTTTATTAACAGTGATTTTAGATACGCTGCTGTTACTCAATCGCTCTTCTCAAAGTCAAAGTCTTGCAGATCAAGTTCGCTCTCACATCCAACTTGAACTGAGTGAAGGTGAACCAAATCTTGAAAAAATCGCTCACGATATTGGTTTAACCAGTTGCACCCTTACTCGCCGTTTAAAAAATGAAGGACTCACCTTTACCCATTTAGTGGATCAGGTCCGTTGTGAGTTAGCCGAACATTATATTAAACAAAAAAATATTCCAATTTCAGAAATGGCATTCCTGCTAGGTTACTCAGAAGTAAGTGCTTTATCTCGTGCATTTAAGCGCTGGTTTGGTGTGACTCCACGTCAATTAAGACACTAAAACATCACAAATACAGGCCTTGAATAAAGGCCTTTTTATTATTTAACTAATTCGAGATAACGTCTAAAGACACATAAGATAATTGAACAACAAAATACCCTTCAAATTAGATTTAACATCCAACTTGAAGGGCATTTTTTTTATATCTAAAGTGACTTACTTTAATTTTGTTAAGGCTTGATCTAAAGCACCAACTAACCAATCGATATCTTTTATTTGGAAAGCCAAAGGTGGGCGCAGTTTTAATACATTGCCATAAGGACCTGCAACTGAGGTTAAAACTCGATGAGTATTTCTGAGCTCTTCAATAAGGTTCAAAGCCAATGCTTTATTCGGTTCTTTTGTGGCTCTATCTTTGACCACTTCAAAACCTATAAACAGACCTGCGCCACGGACATCACCAACCATCTCATGTTTATCCATAAGTTTAGTGAGTTCTTTGAGAAGTAGCCCTCCCACATATTTACTATGGGTTTGTAATTCTTCTTCCTGAATAACTTTAAGTACAGCCTGTGCCGCTGCCATAGAAACAGGATTACCGCCAAAGGTATTAAAATATGGAATTTTGTCGCTAAAAGCAGCAAGGACTTCACTCTTGGCTAAAAGTCCTGACACTGGAACTCCGTTACCCATTGGCTTACCTGTGGTAATGATATCAGGCACAACATTGTGGCGACCAAAGCCCCAGAAAGAATCACCAGTGCGCGCGAAACCCGGTTGTACTTCATCCGCAATAAAGATACCGCCATTTGCATGCACAACATCAACCGCTTTTTGTAAGAACCCAACAGGATTAGGCATTACACCGTCAGAAGAGAATATTGAGTCCGCTAAAAAACCTGCAAACTTAATACCTTTTGCATTCATATCATCAATTTGCTGTTGAATTTGCTGCGCGAACCATGTGCCCAAATCATCAGTTTGAATTCGATAATAATCGGGTGCTGGAACTAGACGAGTTGTAGCATCTAAAGGCTGCTCAGTTCCAAGCGCTGGAGAGCATCCTGAGGTTAAGCTACTGGTTCCATGATACGACTCTTGAGATACAATAATTCCTGTACCGCCGCTATATTCACGTGCAATACGAATCGCTAAATCATTCGCTTCTGAGCCAGTACACATATACATGGCACGGTCAATTTCATCGGGAGTGGTTTGTAAGAGTTCTTCGGTATAATCCAAAATATTTTCATGTAAATAACGCGTATGTGTATTGAGCATTTTCATTTGCTCATTTACCGCTTCAATCACCGCAGGATGACAATGACCAATACTGGCAACATTGTTGTAAACATCTAGATATTGATGACCTGCTGCATCCCATAAATATTGTCCCTGTCCTTTTACCAGATGCACGGGATTACGATAAAACAAGCGATAGGATTCACCTAAAATTTTATTTCTTTTATCGGTCAGTTTGCGGGTAGCATGGTCCAGCTCAGCAGCATGTTCTGGACGAAAGCTATTGGTATCCATAATGGTTGAACGCGTACCCATGAATGACTCCTCTATTTATATTCAGCATACTTTTGCGCGAGACGATGACTGACGTAAGCAACTCATACGCTGATTCGAAATATTTCAGTATTTGATTGAAGTTACGCAAACCATATTGCTTAAGTATCTTTAAAAAAACTTGACCTCAGACCACTTAAGCCACGATTTGAAGTCAACTCTCAAAGTTCATCCAATCGCTATTTTAGAATTAAGGCTTATGCCTTCCCCCCAAATAAGCCGAAACGTCTAAAGAAAGACATTAGAAATCATATTCCAGTGGCTTTCTCTGTCGTCTGCCCCATCTGAGCTTAAAAGCTGAATAATTGCGCCCTCAGTCATATATAAAAATAGTTTTGCGTCCTGAAAAGTCGCATCGGTTTTGAGTTTTATAAGCTGGCTATAGATTTCATTGATTAGCCATGTACGGTATTTAATTGCGACTTGATACGCTTTTGCATAAGTCAGTTTTATCTCAAAAATGGCTTTAAATAATAGGTAGTAAAGCCCCTCTAAGTCGGTGTGTAAAAGATAAAGCGCCTTGAGTTTATCTTTTACACTTGTGCCTCGGTCGTATTCAGCGATTGAAACCACTTTTTCTTTTAAACGTTCTTTTTGCACAATCAAGCAGATTTCAATAAACCGCTCTTTAGAATGAAAGTAGTTATAAAAAGTTGCTTTGGGAATTTGGCATTCTTTCACAATTCGGTCGACCCCAACCGTGTGAAATCCAAAATGGTGAAATAAATAAATCGACGTATTAATAACTTGTATGGCACGTGTTGGGAGAACTAACTTTGGCATGGTTTTACCGTTATAAATTATTGTTGTTTCTAAATGAGATACTTTTTTGGGAGAAAAAAAGGCATAGCAAAGCCGTAAAGACTGTGCGTAGCACATCTCGAGTTTGTTGTTGCTAAGTTTTAAATAAAAAAGACTTAAAGCCTGAAAACCTTAGGGCGTTCAAGCTGCTTTAATTTTTAAGCTGTGTCGTTATAGCTTTTGGCATCGAGAGCCAATAAATAATGGATGTGCAAAGCCAACTCCTTTTTATTGGGAGTTCTGCCAAACATTAAAATTATGGTGGCAGAACGAGCAAGGGTTAGCAGACTGATAGTAAGAATCAGCACACCCGAAGGTGTCCCTCACTCGTCCTACCGCAACGAGCGAGGGACGATTGATATACATGAGACTACTCCTCAGAAGGAATAATCTGATGCTCTTACTATGCGGTCTGCTAAAACCGACTGGCAATGTAGGCCAGCAGGCAAAGGATAAGCTTCACATTTATTGCAGTCAAGCACGCAAAATGACATTTGTTTTAAATTAAATCATTAGAAAAGTAAGGCTAAATAATGAGGGAGTTATTGTTAAGTTGAGAAATAAAAACAGCCTTGGGAGGCTGTTTTGGGAAGAGGAAGATGTATAATATTTGCTTTATAAGTTTTAATAATTTAACTTTTATATCCAAGTAATTCCGATTTTTTAAATATAACTCGACTGCGAACATCTGGAAGAAATTTAAAATATAAATCTAAATTATTTTTTTCAACAATTTTTTCAGCCAACTCTAGCTGATTTAAAAAAAATAAACTTTTAACGATATTCTCCAAAAAATTAGACTTAGAAAATATATGATCAAACGCATCCACAAGAGATTCTTCACTCTTTAAATCATTTTTATAATAATCAAAACCACTAAGATAATATTCTGAATATTTCATATTATCTCTAGAAAAATAAAATAAAGAATATAGATCTGCAACTAAATCTATAGTTAGTTTAGGTTCTAAATCATTGAGAATTTCCTGCTCACTTATTTCCGATTCAAAAAATTCTTCAAAACTTGTAGTCTCTCCTACACTATAAGAATCCTCAGATAAATCTACTGTATATAATTCCCTAAAATCAGGATAAAATTTATTAGCCCATATACTACACAAATCTAAAAGTAATTCGTCAGTTAGCACTATTAAACTTTTTTTCATATTAACAAATGAACACATTTCATAATTAGATTTAACTAGGTTAAGAATTTTTGATAAATCATTACTTGTTAATAAATATTGAGAATAAATTTCTTCTTTTTTTAAATCCGATCTCCATCTATCTATTGAAGGAAGCGTTAGTGAAAAATTAAAAATTTGCGCCCTAGAAAATTTTTTTGTGAAAGAACCTAACTTATATTCCTCTATTAATAATTCATTTAAATATTTAAGATTATCTAAATTTTCCTCAAGTTCTGCAAACTTATTCTTTAATACTTTGCAACTGATAATTCGCTGTTCTGTTAAATGCTTTTTATCATCCTTATCAGCAGGATATCTAAATGTTTGCCCTGTTGGATCAATTTCAGCAATATCTTTAATTGTTTGATCCAATAAATTATTTAACTTCTGAAAACGTAAATCTAACAACTCTGAATTCTGCCTAAAATAATTCCAAATATTTCCAATATCATGAGAGCTAGACAAACTAAATGAAGGCAATTTTTCATTTTTAATTTCAGCTAATTTATTGATTTCCTCAATTGAGCCTTTTAAACGCAACTCAATTGAATGCCTCATATTGAAACATATTGGATAAATAAATAAATCAACATTTTTACCTATATTTTTTAATAAATCATCTAAAATAAGATTTGCTGCTTTTGAAAAACCTTCAGCATATGTTAAATAATTAACAAAACCATTATTACCGACACAAGCATTGGCCCATGTAGGCTCAGATCCCAAAAATGTTCTATTCACTAATCTTTTCCTTTTAAAATTTCAACTTTCAAGTTTATTTAATATTTATTAATAAATATATTTTTTATTTTATTACAATCACCAAATTAGATGTTAATAAATTAAGCATAATTAATAATTTGCTTTATATAATTATTTTTACCCATTAAACGCAGGGTTGCTTGAAGGTCATTATCGATTTTCTGAAGAACTCTAATGTCCCTGTAATGTCTATGAGCTGGTTGTAAATGGCCATTTAGTATCGCTACACCAGTGACGAATTTAACACTATATTCAGGAAAGAATTTTATTTTTTCTTGCTTAATCTTATGCTGGTATTTACCTATTATTTGAATAATTTTCTTTAGAAAATTTTGATTAACAGCCCTTCCTGTAAATGAAATATCATCCACATAAACAGTCATAGTTATAGAACGACTTTTAGCCACTCTATAAATTTCATCAAACATAGATTTGTTAGCCCAAAAAGCTAATGCTGAACTTAATGGGCTACCAGTTGGAAGGCAATTCTTTACTGTGCAGATTTCAGACAAATATTTAGCGATATCAGTCGGGTATTGAAGAGTATATCCAAAAAAAGCTTGAACTTTAGCTCTAGAAGTTGAAGGATAGAAATCAGTAATATCAATATTTAAAGTATGTCCCTTAATACCCACATGTGCTTTTGCATTTGAAATTGAAGATTTAGAGCGTTTTGAATGCAAATATTCAGGGGCTTTTAAATTACCCAAAAACTTTCCAATTCTGCTATGGATTTGCTTCAATCTATCATGGGGATTTTGAATAGGTCGAACTTTTATAATGTTTCCATTATTATCAGCCTGAGTTTCATTAAAATATTGATACATTTGATCTTTTGAACGAACAATATTGTTCAACTCTTTAACAGATGAATGTAACAGGATAGCTAATCGCTTCTTACTTGTAATATGAAATAATGGAGAACTTAACAACTCCAATTCGTATACATATTTTGCATAATCAGAAGGTAGGCTACTTTCCATTTTCACTTAACCAGTTCATGAGTTTGATTACTTTACTACCAGCAAAATAACGAAATTTTCCTGATAAAGTGTCGTGCTTATCCATATTTTCAGAAAAGAACATTAAAGAAGAAACAGGGATATCAAAATATTCAGAATATTTATCTAGTAACTCTAGAGTCGGCTTTTTCTTTCCACTTTCAATTTCTGATAAGTAAGAATTAGAAATACCAAGAGATTGAGATAATTCTGTTTGAGATATGCGATGATACTTCCTTATAGCAAGTAGTGCATCATTAAGCATTTTAAAATACCTCTAATGAGTTTTTTAAAAGAGAACCACCTAAAGAAGTGTTCTCCAAGAGATAATTTAGTTTCCCAAATCATCATCTTGAAGGATGCGTTTTAGAATAAACCGCAGTACCAATAGAATAACTTTAATCCACTTCCAGCCTTTTGGAGGCTTTGGTTTATTAGCCTTATTCTCAACTTTAGGTGGCTGCTGAACGTTACTTAAATGTTTCATTTTTATCTTCCTTAACGACCAAAATTGGCCCCATTTGCGTTAAGAAGAAAAAACACTCTGGTGTTCAGCACTTGACTCTTCAAAAAGTGCCACACGCTCCATTGCGTGTGGCACTCATATCGATGGAATTATAGTCTTATAACATGTTGATAATTCAGATATCTTCATGTCATCGAGAACGGTATCCCCCCGAAGCTTGAGGTTAAACCTCCGAGTATTCACATACTCAAATAACAAAAATGGGTAAGTATCCAACAAGAAGTAACTTATTTAGCATACACCTTTTTTTGCCAATAGCAAATATTTTTTCGCTAACAGCGAATTTTTATCATTAAATAATTGTGTTTAAATTACACTTTACGGCGCAAGCCTATAACACGTAGATGTAAATAAAGCGACTCTATTATTCAAACCATCTGTTATCACCACTTCATAATGCGCGAATTTTTTACTACTTCCGACCTTGGTTGCTGTTGCAAATAACACCTTATCTTTCGCACCGCTCATATAGCGAATATCAGCCTGTAGGCCCGTATATGGCGCATCCCCTGCGTTACAAGCCATCGCAAAAGCGATATCAGCTAAAGAAAATATGACACCACCATGCACACCGCCCAAGGCATTCATGTGTTCGTCTTTCACATTAAGCTGACAACGCGCTTCATCAAAACTGCGATGCAGCACTTGAACACCTAATAATTCTGCGAATTGATCAACTGCGGTAGTTTCCATTTTTTGCACAAACGTCTCCCTACTCGTGCGAGTATTTCCCTAAATGTTATGAATCTATGTGTATTGAAATCGACTTATGAATAGCCGTTAAACGCTATCTTGTTTAATCTGATAGTTTGAAGAACTAAAATCCTTATAGGTCAGGCGGTCATCCAATTCTGAGCTTAAAGGCTCAACTTCTTGCATTGAATTTAAGCAGCGCTGTGCAAGCTCAATGTATTCTTGCGTACCGCGAGTTTTCCACTTTTTTTCTTGTTCTGATAAATCACGTGCAACCTTGGCTGGACTACCCATTGCCAATACATTTGCCGGAATAATATCTTTGGTTTTGACTAGACTATTTGCACCAATAATAGTGTTTTCACCAATTTCGGCATAGTCCAAAATTACGCTGTTCATGCCGACCAAAACATTTTTGCCAATGCGGCAGCCATGTAAAGTTGTGCCATGCCCTATGTGCCCCATTTCCTCAACTAAAGTCACGCTTTGCGGAAAACCATGTATGGTGCAGTTATCTTGTACATTGGCATTTTGCTTAATATGGATACGACCAAAATCGGCACGCAATGAAGCAAATGGCCCTACATATGCGCCTGCTTCAATAATCACATCACCAATTAAAACAGCGGTTGGGTGTACAAAAGCATCTGGGCTAACGACTGGAATAACACCGTCAATACTATAACAAGGCATGATTTAACCTCTCATTTGTCGCCACCAAACCTCCGAAACGGCGCCAATAATGTGCTGTGGCATTTGGCATTGGTCCTTCTGCTGTTGCGGCAACAGACAAGAAGTATTCATCGGCAGGTTCAAATACTTTTTTATAAATATTCATTGATAAAGTTCGTGCACTAATCGCGGGCCAGTCAGTTGGCAACAACTCAAGCGGTAATGCAGGGTCTTTCAATAAAATCCGTCGATAATAATGAATCAGCAAAGTTCGAATTTGAAAGGCCTGAACAGGTTCGAGTTGTTCATTTTCCTGCATCAACAACACGCCAATTTCTCTAAAAATATCGAGAAACTGTAGGTATCTTTGGCGTAATTCATCGATGGGCCAGTTGGTTCTGAGCATACGACCAATGGTATCGACCGAATTATTAAAGAGCTGCAAGGTTTCGGCTTTAAACACCACCACTTGCTCACTCATATTTAAGTCAACCAACAAGCGTTGCAGTTCAATACGGTTACAACCCGGATAAGCCATTAAGTTTGTCGAAATATTGGCAAATCCTAACCATTCGAGTTCTTTTTTTAACAACGCTTTATTTTCAGTGTCGAGGCTAGACATCAGAATAAGATCCCAATAATGGTCCCACTCTTTCATCTGGTCGTTATAAATGCGTTGCTCGGCTTGTAAATAAGTCGAACGGCTTGAATCGGTAATACGATAAAAACTGGTTCTGCCGATTTTGTCTGAACATAACCAATCATTTTTAACTAAACGAAAGACAGAGGTTCTTACAGCTCGGTCATTAAAACCAAATAGCTCTAATAACTGAATCAGGCTTGCAAGACTAATGTTTCCACCCCGATGAAGTACTGAATCTCCAAAAATTGTCGAAATAAGCGAAGTTCCACTTAAGGTTTCATTCTTTACAACAGAATCAATTATTTGCTGTATTTTTGCACTCATACTCATGTCTTGGCGTTTAGTTTCAGGGTATAGATTCTATACCCTGAATGATCTTGATGTTAAGCAATCTGACGCATATCGATTACCCGCTTTGCCTTACCTTCCGAACGAGGTAAGGTCGCTTCTGTAACAACTTCTACAGTAACGCTAATCCCAATCATGGTTTTAATGCGTTTCATCAACTCCTGAGCAAGTTGATTGGCCTGTATAGTACAGTTATGACACATCTCTGTACGAATATGCAAAGTATCCATATGTCCTTTTTTAGTCACCAAAATTTCATAATTAGGAACTAAATGCGGAACTTGCAAAATTTGCTCTTCAATCTGAGTCGGGAAAACGTTCACACCGCGAATAATCAGCATGTCGTCGCTACGACCCACAATTTTATCCATTTTACGCATCGCTAGATTTTCTCCAGCGAGTAAGCGAGTCAAATCACGAGTACGGTAACGAATAATCGGTAAGCCTTCTTTGGTAATAGTCGTAAAGACTAGCTCGCCAAGTTCGCCATCTTTGCAGACTTCACCCGTTTCAGGGTTAATAATTTCTGGGTAGAAATGATCTTCCCAAATGGTTAATCCCTCGCCCTCACCTAGACATTGCATCGCAACGCCCGGCCCCATCACCTCAGACAAACCATAAATATCGAGTGCTTTAATATTTAAGCGCTCTTCAATTTCACGGCGCAGTTCATTGGTCCACGGCTCGGCACCAAAAATACCGACTTTTAAAGACGTATTACGTGCAGTACCAAATTGTTGCTCAAGCTTTTCAATAATGCTCACGCAATACGATGGCGTAACCATAATTGCAGTAGGTTTAAAGTCTTGAATGAGCTGAACTTGCTTTTCAGTTTGTCCGCCAGACATTGGAATCACGGTTGCACCTAAACGCTCAGCGCCATAATGCGCGCCTAGACCACCTGTAAATAGTCCATAGCCATAAGCAACTTGAATCATATCTTTGGCACTTAAACCTGCCATGCGTAAGCAACGCGCAACAATGTCCGACCAAGTATTAATATCTTTTTGGGTATAACCCACTACAGTCGGTTTACCCGTTGTACCCGATGATGCATGTAAACGCACAATTTGCTCTTGCGGTACGGCAAACATTCCAAACGGATAGTTGTCTCTTAAATCCTGTTTAGTGGTAAATGGAAACTTCGCCAAATCATCTAAAGTTACGAAGTCATCAGGATGCACACCTGCGTCATCGAACTTTTTCTTATAGACCGGACTATTTTCATATACAAAAGTCAGGGTTTGCTTTAACCGTTTAGTTTGCAGCGCTCTAAGCTCTGCAAGTGTTAATTGCTCAACATTATCCGTTGTAAGGCTGTCCATCGCCTATCTCCTCATTATGTAATTTTTAAAACCGTCTGAATTAATTTAAATTTTCCAAAATCAGTGCGACGCCTTGTCCCACACCCACACACATTGTGCAAAGTGCATATCGTCCACCTCGTTTTTTTAGCTCACGTGTTGCCGTAATGACTAAACGTGTACCGCTCATACCGAGTGGATGTCCTAATGCAATCGCACCACCGTTTGGATTAACGCGTTCATCGTCATCTTTTAGACCGAGTTCACGCATACAAGCCAAAGATTGGGCTGCGAATGCTTCATTCAGCTCAATCACATCCATCTGATCTAGCGTTAAACCTGTTTGCTTTAAAAGTTTCTGCACAGCCGGAACAGGACCTATACCCATATATTTGGGTTCAACCCCTGCACTTGCAATGCCAATTACTCGTGCTAAAGGTTTTAAACCATGTGTATCTGCAAATTCACGGTTGGTAATTAACACACACGCAGCACCGTCATTTACACCAGAGGCATTTCCAGCAGTCACCGAACCGCCTTCTTTCTTAAAAGGCGCTTTTAGTTTTGCGAGTGCTTCAAGTGTCGTTTCACGCGGATGTTCGTCTCGATTAACCACATTCACATTTTTCTTACGGTCTACGATCTCAACAGGCAAAATTTCGTCGTTAAAAAAACCGTTTTGTTGGGCAGCAGCCGTTTTTTGTTGGCTACGAAATGCAAACGCATCTTGGTCTTCACGACTAATTTGATATTTTTCAGCTACATTTTCGGCAGTTTCAGGCATGCTGTCGGTGCCGTATTGTGCTTTAAGCTGCTTATTTACAAAGCGCCAGCCAATGGTGGTGTCATAAATCTCAGGGGTTCGGCTAAACGCTTCGGTCGGTTTAGCTTGTACAAATGGCGCACGGCTCATTGACTCTACACCACCGGCCAACACGAACTGCGCTTCACCTGCTTTAATTGAGCGTGCTGCAAGTCCCACCGCATCTAAGCCAGAAGCACACAAACGATTGACTGTCATCGCTGGCACTGCATCAGGTAAGCCTGCCAAGAGTGTTGCCATACGTGCAACATTACGGTTGTCTTCACCTGCTTGGTTAGCACATCCTAAAAATACTTCGTCTACCGTATTCCACGGTAAGTTCGGGTGTTTATCTTTTAAATATTTGATGGGCAATGCAGCTAAATCATCTGCACGTACAGCACTTAAGGCACCTGCATATCGTCCAATTGGGGTACGAATAAAATCGCAAATTAAAACGTCTTCCATGTTGACTCCTGATTATGCAAATTCGGTCATATCACGTGAATATTGAGTAGCAATGTTTTGAGTTTTCGCTACATATTGCTTGAGGTAGATACTCGCGCGATATTTTTCCTCTCCATACAGTGCATATAAATTATTTAAAGTTTGGAGCACATAAGCACCACCCATTTGTGTCAACCACTGGTAAGGACCCTTAGGATAATTCACTCCATATTTCATGGCATTATCAATATCTTCCAGACTCGCAACACCATGTAAACTTGCTTCGCAGGCTTCATTAATGAGTAAAGCGATGGTGCGTAAGGTTAACAGTGCCGGATGATCTTTAATCCACATCACACTGATACCAAACTGCGCAAAGTAAGCTTCGACTTTAGCCAGATCACTTGCTTCACAAAGCTCGTTATGACTGAGTACTAAAGCTTCAGCGTGCTCAAAATCATGATGCCAATCCATTAAAACCACTTTACGGCTTAAGTAATGGATATTGGCTGACTCACCTTGGCTTAAACGTAAGTCGATATCATCAATTTGAAGAATATTGTCGTCGCTCGCAGATCCGCTTTTTAAACCTAAACGCGTTAAAAAAGCAGGTAGCTGAGACCAAGTCCCTTTGAGCTGAATATGGGCATCAACTGGTTTGGCAGTTACAGCTTGAGGCTGAAATGTCTCGTACTGATTTTTTTCGTTATAGGTATAAAAGCCTTGTTTTGACTTACGGCCCCAAGCACCCGCATCGACCAATTCTTTTTGAATCAGGCTTGGGCGATAGCGTGGCTCATAAAAGAACTCTTGGTAAACGCTTTGGGTCACCGAAAAGTTAACATCGTGTCCAATGAGGTCGGTAAGTTCACATGGCCCCATCGCAAAACCGCCGCATTGCTTTAAGGCATAGTCTAGCTGGTCGTAGCTGGTGACTTGCTCTTGCAGTGCTCTAAAGCCTTCTGCGTAAAACGGACGTGCAATTCGGTTAACAATAAACCCAGGAGTCGACTTGGTGAGTACTGGAATTTTTTTCCAGCCAAGCATCAAGTTTTTTAAAGCCAAACATAAGCTGTTTGGTGTTTTTAAGCCTTGTACAATTTCAACCAGTTTCATAACTGGCGCAGGGTTAAAAAAGTGTAATCCCACTACGCGCTCAGGGTGAGCAATGCCAGCCAAAATTGCAGTCACTGAAATTGAAGATGTATTACTTGCAAAAATGGTTTGCGAACTACAAATTTCAGCGAGCTGTTTAAATAAAGACTGTTTAACTTCTTTTTTCTCAACAACTGCCTCAATAACCAAGTCGGCATCACGTAACGCTTCAATTTGATTGACCACAGTTAAACGTGCCAAAGCTTCATCAGCTTGCTGTTGTGTGAGCTTGCTCTTTTCAACCAGCTTTTTAAATGTCTGCCCTAAACCTTGAACGGCTTGTTGCGCTTTTTGAGCATCCAGATCATATAAAACAGTCGAGTGCCCATTGACGATGGCTAACTGGGCAATGCCGATGCCCATGGTGCCAGAACCAATAACGGCAATTCGGGCACGAGATAAGTCTAATTCTGTCATGCTTAGCGCCCTTTAAAATTTGGTTCACGTTTATTCATAAAGGCTTGTACACCTTCACGATAATCTTCTGAACGACCCGCAATACGTTGTAAGTCACGCTCTAACAGCATTTGCTCATCAAAGGTGTTATTACTTGATTGATGAATGGCTTTTTTAATGAGAGATAGACCAAATGTAGGCTGTTTCGCTAAACGCTCTGCGAGTTCAGTAACTTTTGCTTTAAGCTCAGCGTCTTCAACGACATCCCAAATCATGCCCCACTCTTTTGCGGTTTCTGCTGGTAGCTTGTCACCTAATAAGGTCAAACCCATCGCACGCGCATGGCCTACCGCACGTGGTAAAAACCATGTGCCCGCCGAGTCTGGAACCAAACCTAAGCGGCAAAAGGCTTGTACAAAGTTTGCCGATTTTGCTGCAATCACCAAATCACATGCCAGTGCAATATTTGCCCCTGCACCTGCTGCCACACCATTTACGGCGCAAATCACAGGCTTTGGCATATTTACAATCGTTTTAATGAGCGGGTTATAGTAAGTTTCAATGGAATATCCTAAATCTGGAGCTTCAGCGTTTGGGTCTACTACACGGTCACCTAAATCTTGCCCTGCACAGAAGCCACGGCCTTCGCCACTAATCACCACACAGCGAACATCTGGATTTTTGGTCCACAGGTTTAAAACCTCAGCCACTTCACGATGCATATCAACGTTAAAGCTATTCAGTGCTTTTGGGCGGTTAAATGTCAGGTAGCCAACACCATTTTTTTCTTCAGCAATAATATTTTGATAGTCCATCACTCACCTCTAAACACTGGCTTTCTTTTCTCAAAGAAAGCATTAATCCCTTCGTTTCGATCTTTTGTAGCCGCCAGCCAGACAAAGTTTTGACGTTCAAACTTGAGTCCCTGACTTAAAGTCGTTTCATGAATACTTTTAATTGATTGTTTAATCACGCGAATCGCTAAAGGCGCTTGTTTGGCAATTTTGGCTGCAAGTTGAACCGCATATTCAACAGTTAATTCGGTCGGCACCACTTGGCTGCAAATGCCATGTTGCTCCGCCTGTTTTGCCGAAATCATCTCACCTGTCATGGCCCAGCGCATGGTGAGTTGTTGCCCAACCAAGCGTGCTAAACGCTGTGTTCCGCCTGCACCCGGCAACATGCCAAGGCCAATTTCAGGTAGAGCAAAACGGGCATTTTCACCGCAAACGACCATATCTGAATGCAAAACCAGCTCAAACCCAGCGCCTAAGGCATAGCCATTGACTGCGCTAATCAGTGGTTTACTAAACGCATCAATTTTTTGCCAAAGCTTCGGACGAATATCGAGTTGCAAAGTCACGGCGTCCATTGCAGCCAACTCGCTAAGATCTGCTCCAGCAGCAAAACATTGTGAGTTACCTGTTAAAACCACTGCTTTGACTTGAGCATTGTGCTCAGCTTCTTCGAGCAACTCGCATAAACATTGCAATGTTGCATTGTTTAAAGCATTTCTTTTTTCTGGACGGTTTAGGGTTAATAACAAGACACCGTCAGTTGCTGTACTGGCTTTGATTAACTCTTGCATGACAGCCTCTACTCATCAAAACTCAAACGAACATTTGGGCCTTTTGGTAAGGTTTGACAGCTAAGCACATAGCCCTTTTCAACTTCATCTTTTTCAAGGCTATAGTTAAGGAACATATCGACTTCACCAGAAACAACTTTACAACGGCAAGTCGCACACACCCCACCTTTACAGGCATATGGCAAGTCAGCACCTGCGCGTAAAGCCGCATCAAGAATACTTTCATCATCCTGAGCCACAGACACAATCAGTTCACGACCATCTAAAATGATGTTTACTTTTTCTTCTTTACGGTTTGCATCAGCTTCAGCGCTACGTCTACGCGCTTGGCCTGTGTGGAAACGTTCGGTGTGGATTTTTTCTTTTGCAATACCATAGCTTGGCAAAGTGCTTTCTACGGCATTCATCATTTCGTCTGGACCACATGCAAAAACATGGTCAAAACTCGTTTCAAGTACATCAAAATCAAAAAGCTGTTTAAGCTTTTCTTCATCAATACGGCCATTCATCAGTTCACTGTCATTGAACTCACGAGAAAAAATATTGATGAGCTGAAAACGTTCTTTAAACTGATCTTTCAAATCCATAATTTGCTCGGCAAACATGGTTTGTTTCCATGAGCGATTGCCATAGAGCAAGGTAAATTTAGCTTCAGCTTGTTCAAATAAAACTTGCTTAACAATCGATAAAATTGGGGTAATACCACTGCCCGCAGCAACGCCTAAAAAGTTTTGACCACCTGCCTTTGCTGCTTTTTGAAAAAACACGCCTTGTGGTGGCATCACTTCCAGCACATCACCCACTTTTAAATGATCGTTTGCCCAGTTTGAAAATTGACCTTGGTCAATTTTTTTAACCGCAATACTGATGTCTTCTTTACCTGCATAGCTACAAATTGAATAACAACGGCGGATTTCACCAGCGTCTGTTAAATGGCGAATGGTTAAGTGTTGCCCCGGTTGAAATTGAAATTGTTCTTGTTGTTCAGGTACAACGTCAAATGCAATACAAATTGCCTGATCGGTTTGAGGCGTAATACTTTTTACTTTTAATGGTACAAATTGGCTCATGGCTGATTTCCTTATCTAAAGACTTAAATACATTTGAAGTAATCAAAAGGCTCAAGACAGTCCTGACATTTATAAAGTGCTTTACAGGCAGTAGAACTAAACTCTGTTAACAGTCGGGTATGTCGGCTTTTACAACGTGGGCACTCGACACCATCATTTAAGTGAACATGCGTACCGCACTGATGTGCCAACCCTTCAGGTGGCGCAATGCCATAAACTTGCAGTTTCTTTTTACCCGCCTCAGACATCCAGTCCGTGGTCCATGCTTCTGATAAATCGACCATCACTTTGACCGGTGTCAAAGCTTCTGCGGTAAATGCCTCAACAATTTGTGCTTTCAACATATCTGTTGCTGGGCAACCGCTATATGTTGGCGTTAGACGAACTACAATTTCTTGTTGATCGTTAATGTCTACGCCACGAATCATGCCTAAATCCACAACTGATAAAACCGGAATTTCAGGGTCACTTACCGTTTGTAGAACATCCCAACATTGGTCGATGCAATGACGAATCATTTGCATGGCTCACCTCCTTGTCTTACCAGGTCATGCCTGGATAAGTTCTTTGAATACTTTGCATTTCAGCCAACAAATAACCTAAATGCTCGGTATGCAATCCTTGTTTTGCACCACGGCGATAAGCACCGTTCACAGCAACGTTTAATTCAAAGCGTTTAAGCTCATCTGCAATGGTCTGGTTCCATTGTTCTTTTTCATTTGAAAAATCTGGAATCACGCCTTCTGCAACTAATGCTTGTTCATCTGCATTGAGTTCAAATAATTCAGCAGTAAAACGCCATAAATTATTTAATCCATCTTGCACACGTTGATGCGCTTCATCTGTGCTTAAACCTAAACGTTCCATCCAGCTAGTCGAAAAACGGATGTGATACTTCACTTCTTTTAAAGATTTCACTGCAAGCGCACTGACTTCTGGAAGCGAGCTTTGGGTTAAAGCAGTAAATAAATGAAGATGGTAATGGTCCATCAACCACTGGCGTACAATCGTTTGTGCAAAATCACCATTCGGTTGTTCACACAACAAAAGGTTTAGAAACTCACGTTCTGTACGGAAATATGCAAGCTGGTCTTCATCACGTTTAGCTTCATCATATTGACCTGCCAACGTCAGAAAGTTTCTTGCCTGTCCTAACAAGTCCAAACCGATATTTGCTAAAGCAATATCAACTTCAAGCTCAGGTGCATGCCCGCACCATTCAGCTAAACGCTGAGATAAAACCAGTTGACTGTCGCCAATATGTAATAAGAATTTAGATAAAACTGAATGATTCATGTGTCATCTCCCTTACATATGCTCAATGCCATCTGGGATATGGTAAAACGTCGGATGACGATAAACCTTGTCTAAAGAAGGATCGAAAAATTCAGCTTTTTCATCTGGCTGTGATGACTTAATCAGTTCAGAGCGAACCACCCAAATGCTAATTCCTTCATTACGACGTGTATAAACATCACGAGCATGTTGCAATGCGATTTCATCATCAGGTGCTCTTAAGCTGCCTACGTGTCGGTGGCTTAAACCTTGTTTACTACGTACAAATACTTCGTAGAGCGACCAGTTGTTTTTATCTTCCATTTTGATTTCCTCAAATTTTTCCATAAATCTTGTTAAGCCACTTTGTTCGCTTCAAGCTGCTGTTTTTTCGCATAGACCACGGCTGCATCACGAACCCATTTGCCGTTTTCCCATGCTTTACGGCGTGCTTCTATACGCTCGTGATTACATGGTCCACGTCCGGCAATCACTTCATTAAATTCGTGCCAGTCGATCTCGCCAAACTCGTAGTGACCTGTTTCTTCATTCATTTTTAAATCTGGGTCTGGAACTTCCAAACCTAGCTGTAAAATTTGCGGCACAGTGTTATCGACAAATTTTTGACGTAATTCATCGTTACTAAAGCGTTTGATTTTCCACGCCATGCTTTGTGCGCTGTTTGGAGAATGCTCATCACTAGGACCAAACATCATAAGTGCTGGCCACCAGTAGCGATTTACCGCATCTTGTGCCATCTGTTTTTGTTCTGGTGTACCGCCTGCTAAAGCCATCATGGCTTCAAAACCTTGGCGTTGGTGGAAACTTTCTTCTTTACAAATACGTACCATTGCACGTGCATATGGCCCGTAAGAGGTACGACAAAGCGCAACTTGGTTCACAATGGCTGCCCCATCGACAAGCCATCCAATTGCAGCAACATCTGCCCAAGTCAAAGTTGGATAGTTAAAAATTGATGAGTATTTCATTTTCCCATCAATCAACTTTTCCATCATGTCATCACGGTCAGCACCTAAAGTTTCTGCTGCGCTATACAAATACAAACCATGGCCTGCTTCATCTTGTACCTTCGCGAGCAAAACCGCTTTACGTTTTAAAGTTGGCGCACGAGTAATCCAGTTCCCTTCAGGCAACATACCTACAATTTCAGAATGGCCATGTTGCCCGATTTGACGAATCAATGTTTTGCGGTAGGCATCGGGCATTTGATCCTTAGCCTCGATCGTAATTTCATTGGCAATATTTTGTTCAAATTTCTGGTAATTGTTTTCCATTCTTTCATTCCCTGTAGGCATCACCCTTAAATCTATTTTTCGATACACTAAAAACAAAGTCAACCACTTTTTTAGTATCAAATTAAATTACCAATAATAAAACACAACAAATTATTGAAATTATTAAATTTAAACTAATTGTAAAAAACCTTTTTACTTTTATAAATCAAAATAAAGTTGACTTTTAGACAAATTAATCTGAAATTATGAATCATATTTTTGCAATTTTTATAATTGATGTATCACATAAAAAAGGAGTTTGGTCATGCTTGAACAAACACACCTAGAAGGAACCTCAACTGACACAGATTTTCAGCAGTCTGAGCATCAACTGCCTCATCTTGCTTCTTCTGTCTATGGAACATGGCATTCGACCAGTGAAGAACTGCGCCCTGTTTATCATGCTATTACAGGTGAAGCGATTTATACCGTAAGTAGTCATGGCATTGATATGAAACGTGTTGTTCAATATGCCAAACAAAATGGTTCAGAACTGGCTAACTGGACATTCCACCAACGTGCTAATGCATTAAAACAAATTGCCCAACATTTACTTGAGCGTAAAGAAGAGTTCTACAAACTTGCTTATGCAACAGGTGCAACTCGTAAAGATGCATGGATTGATATTGAAGGCGGTATTCAGACCTTATTCGCTTATTCGAGTCTGGTTCGTCGTGAACTTAATGATGAAAAAATTATTACCGAAGACAGCTGGATTCAACTCTCTAAAAATGGCACTTTCGGCGCTAAGCACATTTTAAGTCCTAAAGCGGGTGTTGCAGTTCACATTAATGCATTTAACTTCCCAATTTGGGGAATGCTTGAAAAGATTGCACCGACTCTACTTGCAGGTGTGCCATGTATTGTTAAACCAGCAACCGATGGCTCTCAATTAACTCAAGCTGTTGTAAAAGCGATTGAAGAAGCACATGTATTACCAAAAGGCTCGTTACAACTGATTTGCGGCCAGACTTATGACTTGTTCGACCACTTAGGCCCTCAAGACTGTGTTACGTTTACAGGTTCTGCATACACAGGTCAAAAACTACGTAACCACCCTCACCTCAATAAATATTCGATTCCATTTAGCATGGAAGCCGACTCGGTAAACAGTGCAATTTTAAGCCCTGATGCAAATGAAGAAACTGTCGATTTATTTGTGCGTGAAGTCTTCCGAGAAATGACCACAAAAGCAGGCCAAAAATGTACTGCGATTCGCCGTGCTTTCGTTCCTGACAACTTGTTAACTACTGTACAAGGGAAGCTAACTGCTAAACTTGCTAAAGTTGTGGTGGGTGACCCGCAAAAAGAAGAAACCACCATGGGCGCTTTAGCGAGCATTAAACAAAAACATGATGTTGCAGAAAAAGTTGCCGAGCTCAGCAAAGACGCAAAAATTGTTTTTGGTGGCAGCGAGTCCTTTAAATTTAATGCAGACCAACCTGAAAAAGGTGCTTTTTTCGCTCCAACTTTATTGTTATGTGAGCAACCTTTACAAGCGACACATGTTCATACCACAGAAGCTTTCGGCCCTGTATGTACCCTCATGCCATATAGCAACATTGAAGAATTGGCCGACCTTGTTTCACGTGGCGAAGGTAGCTTAGTGGCTTCAGTCGTTAAAAATAACGATGAGAATATTGAACAGATTATTCAAAAAATTGCCCCTTGGCATGGCCGTGTCCATGTACTCGATGCAGAGTCAGCAAAAGAAAGTACAGGACATGGTTCACCACTGCCTCATCTTGTACATGGCGGACCTGGTCGTGCAGGTGGCGGTGAAGAGTTAGGTGGTATTCGCGCCGTCAAACATTATATGCAGCGCACTGCAATTCAAGGTTCTCCAAATAGCTTGACGCAAATTACCCATTCGTGGACTGCTGGCTCGAAAGTTAACGAAGACCGTGTACATCCATTTAAAAAGTCGTTTGATGAATTAGTGATTGGTGAACGTTTATTAACGGCGCGTCGCACCGTAAGCGAAGCAGATATTGTTAACTTTGCTGGTTTAAGCGGTGACTACTTCTATGCACATACCGACAAAATTGCAGCTGCCGAATCTTTCTTTGGTGAGCGTGTTGCACATGGCTACTTCATTGTGTCTGCCGCAGCAGGTCTATTTGTAGATGCAGCACAAGGTCCGGTTATTGCCAATTACGGTATGGACAACTTACGCTTTGTTGAACCAGTTAAAATTGGTGATTCAATCCAGGTTGAATTGACCTGCAAACAAAAAACGCCTAAACCACAAAAAGACCCGTCTCAGCCTGCGCATGGCGTTGTGGTGTGGGATATTAAAGTCAAAAACCAACGCGGTGAACTTGTCGCAACTTACGACATTTTAACTTTAGTTGCTCGTGATTTATAAATAGAACTCAAACTGATGGATAGCTAATATCCATCAGTTTTTTATCTTATATTAGTCGTTGTTCTTTTAATGGATCGAAAATAACAACTTTAAAATTATGTTGGTAGAAAACGTTTAGCCAGTTTCTTTTGCAGAATAATAACGAGAATTGGAAACACTGCTGCGGAAATTGCGGATATCGCCAGTAACTTGTTTAGATTTTGTAGTGCCATGCCACAATCAGGTAATAAAAAAGCAGACAGAAAGAATGCGATGGTTGTAACCAGATACATGATTGAGGTCTGTAATGAAGAAAATCCAGCTCGTTGTCTATCATCAGGAAACTGAATCGAAACCACCGAAGATGTCACCAAACGACTGTAAGATGCACCGAGAAATAAACTAATAAATAACGTCGCATGCGGATAGCCTAAAATTAGTATCAGCAAACTCAGTATAAAGAAGATCGTTGAAGCTGTAGCCATCATTAAAGCAGAAAAACGGGAGGTTAACGCCCCTGTGATTTTTGTAGACAGATAACCTATCACGCCCCCGCTAAAGAAGAGCCAAGCCAGTAGATCTTGAGAAGCACCCAACTGCTGTATCATTAAGGGTGCCAAAATAGGAATAACCAGCATAGGACTAAACTGTACAAGTGCATTACTGGAAGCGAACAGTAAAGTTTCCATATCAAGAGGCAGCTTAGGGAACGTATCTAAAGAAACTGGGTCTTGGGGTATGATGGATACAATTAATGGCAGTGCCAATACACACAAGGCACTTATGAGCCACAAAGCCACATGCCAGCCATAATGTGTGCACAAAAATAATATCGTGGGCATTCCGACAATGCTTACTATTGAAAATGACGCGATCACCGTGGCTAACATTTTTCCGCGAAAGTTAGGCGGTGCGTTGTTTATTAATATACTTATACCCACTCCCATTGTGGTACCACCGACCAGCCCTGCACAAAATCGTAGTGCAAGCAGAAGACTAAAACTGGATGTGCAGGTAGTCAAAAGTGTTAGTAGACCTAGTAGCGCCATATTGGCAATTAAAAAATGTTTCTTATTGAAATGATCAATCCAGTAAAAAGCAATAATTCCCGAAAGAACAGCACCTAGTGTGTACATGCCTGACACATAGCCTGAGAATGATACAGGCACTGCGAAATCTGTTGCCATAAAAACAAAAACAGGGTTAAACACCATATATTCCAGTGCATTGGTGAACTGGACAAAAGCAATTATAAGGGCTATCCGCATGAGAGCTTTATGATTAAATATCTGCATGACTGGGAGCATAGCAAGCAACCTATGGATGAAAGATATCCGAGTTTAGCTGCTATCAATAATGTTTATTATATGGTAGAAATAGCACTTATTATTATCAAATATGGGATAATTGATGCGTCCTGCTCTGGATTTTAATACCCTGAAAGTGTTCATTGCGGTGGTTGAAAGAGAAAGTTTTGTTGGAGCATCGAAAATCCTTGAAATGCCGACATCAAACGTGAGTCGCTGTATTTCTCAGTTAGAAGAAAAATTGGATCTTCAGCTCATTGAGCGTAGCACCCGACATATGAAACTCACTCAGGCAGGACAGTTACTCTACACCCGAGCGAAGCCATTACTGGAGGCGCTTGAGCAAACTGAAACAGAATTAACGTTGCGGCAAATGCAACTCAAAGGCCCATTGCGAATCTGTATTCCCAATGAAATAGGTCCTGCATTGCTGGGTTCTGTTATTGCCGATTTCGCCTGTCAGTACCCAGACCTTGAGATCAGCTGTGTTACCAATTTGTCAGGTTTCGAATCTCTGCGAGATGATCTGGATTTAGCGATTATTATTACCCGTGGTCAGATGGATAACAGTGACTACATCGCACGCCATCTGGTAACTATCCCTTGCACCATTGTTGCAGCCCCATCCCTCATTCAGCGTTACGGCACCCCGACTCATATCCAGCAGTTTGAAGAATTACCCTGTATTACAACAGTAAGTGCACTTAAAGGTGCTCCTTGGCAATTTGTCAATAAAAAGGGGGAATTCGAGACCATCAAAGTTAAAGGACATTATCGGGTAAATAGTGGAGAGATGGCCGGACAAGCTGCTGTAGCAGGTGTCGGTTTTGCAATTCTATCCCAACAAGCATGCCAACCTTACATTAGCGATGGACGTTTAATCGAGATTAAATTTGAACAATCGGCAGCTCCATTGCAATTGTTCGCACTTTATTCAAATCGCCGTTACTTACCCGCTAAAACAAGAGCACTCATTGATTTTATGCAGCAGAAATTAAGTGATATATCCTCTCCCTTCTAATCATCTTTGTGGATCAGCTTAATGCTGCTAGAAGCATCTAATACTAGAAGTTTGTTCGCTTCAATCACGCACTCTTTGAATAAGTCCCAAAAACATCCCCCTATATCATTTAAAGCAGCTAGGCATTGTTAATGTTTTTCATTAGATTAGCCTATTAAACTAATCATTAAGTAAATTTAAGGATAATTCAGTGCGTGATTAAAGTGTCTTGGTGGGCCACTATATGGCCAAGAATATTCTCATGCACATAATGAGTTTATTTTTAAAGACAAACAGACAGGAAAACAGATGCTTTATCATAAACAGACTTTAGACTTCACACCACCATAAGAGTTTTCTGTAGCAGAGACAATTTCCAAAACTGTAGCCTACAATCTTGTATTGCAATTAAAAAAATAATTGAACTCTTTTCGCTACTTATTCACGGAGATTCATGACGATGGTATTCAGAGGGGTATTTTTTCAGCTTCATTGCACTACTTTTTTCAAACTAAAAATTTAAGGAGATTGCCTAATAGTAAAGGTAGATTTTATTTAAAAGAGCTCTACAATTTCCTCAATATTCGCCAATAAGATAGTAAGGCTATTTCTCAATTTCTACTGCCATATTAGGATTCATATATTCGAATCGAATGGACATTTTTTAGCAAAATTCAGTACAAAGTTAATAGTTCATGTTGTTATTCCACCAGTATTTCTTTATCTATATTCTGAACTATCTAACCATGACTGGGAAGCTACCACTTCAAGACGTATTTTTTCATAAAAGATATTGAACTTCTAAGACATAGCTAGTTAATTCCTTAATGATTCTAACGATATCTCTGATGTAATATCTCTTTATCTTCTTATTTATGAATTGCAAGTGTGATTGATTGTGTATTGGAAACCTATTCACTATAAAGTACTCAATAACTTTATAGACTTCTATTTATTATCCTACCTGGAAAAGTTCAAGCCTAAAAATAATATTGAGGCCCTATGAACTTCATTAAATATATTTTCAGTATCAAACAACTGTAACCACTCAATTTAAAGAAGCTAAATTACAGGCTCAATAATCTTTTTAGAACAAATAGCTTTTTCTTTACAAAAAGTTTATGATAGATTTAACCGGCTCAAACAATTTAAATAAAATACCTTACAACACATAAAAAGCACTAGTTTTTAAATACAGATATATAAACCAAAATCGATTTTTCAACACAAAAATAAAATATTAATAAAATTCAAATACTTAACAAATAAACTTATATTGAAAATTTATGACTACCTCAAAATAACTCACGAAATTAAGAATAATATTTAAAACCCTCTAGAATAAGTCTTAAAATTAAGTATAATATGCAAAAAACCAATAGGATAAATAAAATCTATGAGAACTTTAACACTTGAAGAAATGAACGTGGTAGCTGGAGCTGCTAGTGATACGAATAAACCTGTAACTTCTAGTGATTTTAGATCCGCTCTAATTGGATGGTCTCTTTCTAAAGGAATGGATATGGCTGTGGATCAAGTGAATGCATATGTTGCGGCATATGAAAAAAATGGATTATCTGGCGTTGCAGCAGCCTCTCCAGCAGGGAAAGCAATTACAACTGCTACCTCATTCCTCGCATCTCTAAATGAACCAGAAGATGGTAATGAGTATTGCGCAGATGGTGGCAATTATTGATAATGTCATTATCTCATCAATTTTTAGAAATTAATATTTATGAAATTAGAATATATTGGTTATGGCCTTTCTAGAGTTGTTATCTTCATTATTGTTGGCATCATTTTAGGTACTATTTTAAGACTATTAAATGTTAACAATGATACAGCAACAATTATTGCTATTACTCTCGTTAATATATTATTAATATATTCTGGATATTCTTTTGCAAAATATCCAACTCATAAAAATTATGTAGAAAGCTTATTATTATCTTTCATAATAAGCTTTTTATTTTCTATTCTTTTTTACTTTGTTAAAGACTTCAATGTTGCCCTTGCATTGGAAAGTTTTTTAAATTTATTTATATGTATGTCTTTAGGAATTTTTTTACATTTTTTAAGATTTAATATGAAAAATAAATCTTAAAAATTTTCCACGCCAAATCTAGTACAAACTTAATTTTTTAATCTTGTAAGAATATGATAATAAGTTTTAATATTAATAAAGAAAATTTTAAAAACAATTTTCTTTATAAAAAGCCCTATTTATTTAAAAACTCCATAGATTCAACACAATTCTCATGGAAGAATGTAAATGAGCTCTATAGTCGTGGTAATATTGAACATCGTGACTTTAAATTAATGAATGGTTATGAAGTTCCTAAAAAAGAGTATGTGGAAACATATGATAACCTAGGGGTAACAGAATATCGCTGTATTACATCTGTTCTCTATGAATATCTTAGAAATGGTGCAACCTTAGTCCGCAATCGCATTAAAAATGAACCATTTGTTGATCAAATTAGTAAGCAAATTGGTAGTTTCGCCGAAGCTCGTACACTCACAGGTAGTTATGCTGCTTTTAGTTCAAAATCATCATATAAAGGCCATTGGGATACGCGTGATGTATATGCCGTGCAATTATTAGGTCGAAAGCGCTGGATATTAAAAAAGCCTAACTTTGAATTTCCGTTGTACATGCAACAAACAAAGAATTTTCCAGATATTAAAGAACCCGAAGAAATCTACATGGATGTGATTTTAGAGGCTGGTGATATTCTTTATATTCCTCGTGGTTGGTGGCACGATCCTCTACCTTTAGATGAAGAAACCTTTCATTTAGCCGTTGCAACATTTGCACCGACAGGATTTGAGTACATGCGCTGGTTGCAGAATGTCATGCCAAGTATTCTAGACTGCCGTAAGAACTTTACTAATTTTGAAAATGATGCGGAGATGATAGATAGTCTTAGTCATCAAGTTGCTGAAATTATTAAAGATAAAAGCTGTTATCAAAGCTTTATGATGCACCACATGGCAGAGCAATCGATACCATCTATGTTATCACTAGATGTATTGGGTAATGGAAAAGTAAGCCAATTGGATAGCAATCAAAAACTATTTTTGAATGCAAACTTACTGTATTACTTTAATGAAGGTTTTGTGATTATAAATGGCAATAAAATTAATATAGATGCTATTAGTTTGAATTTAATTCAATACTTATTTCAGCACCCCTATTCAAAAGTAAAAAATATTTTAGACCAATTTAAAGAATATCCTTCAGAAAAAATAAATAAATTGTTATTTCGACTATCCGTAGAAAATATTATTGAGCTGGTTATGTAAAACTATAAATGAGTTCAAATTTATTTCGAAAAGAAGCACTCGATGCAAAACAGACTACATGGACAGGCAATATCATTCTAGCCCGTCCATTTAGTTTCACCTTTTTCACGATCTGTGCCTTATGTATTGCTTTGGTAATAATAGCTTTTGCAATATGGGGAAGCTATACCAAACGTAGTACGGTACAGGGCCAACTCATTCCGCAATCAGGGCTGATACAGGTTTATACAACACAATCAGGTACGATTCTAAAGAAGAATGTATATGAAGGACAAACCGTTCAAAAAGGTGATATCCTTTTTACCATTTCAACTGCAAGTTATGGCGAACAAGGTAGCATCGCTGATGCTTTAGCAAAGCAAACACAATTAAAGGAACAATCTTTACGAAATGAAATAACTCGAATGCATTTTATTCATCAAGATGAAAAACGAACAATCAACAATCAGATTAGTTTGCTTAATGGAACCTTGGATAAAATTAAAAATTTAATTGCCAATCAACAGGAGCGTGTCAATCTGGCAAAAAGAAATCAACAACGTTATGGCAATATTCTTAATGAGAATGCAATTTCTCATGAAGAATTTGAAGCAAGAAAAATAGACTATCTAGATCAGTTGGCTCAATATGAATCATTACAACGTGAAAAAGTATCATTAGAAAAACAGCTCACAGAGCAGCAAATTAACTTATCAGGACTGAAAAATAAGCAAAATAATGAGATCGAGCAGCTAGAACGTTTGTTATCGAGTAATACGCAAGAATTAATCGAAATGCAATCTAGACAGCATATTGCCATACAGGCGAACTCATCTGGTGTTATAGGTACGATTAATGCCGAAGTTGGACAATTTGCTGACTTATCTAAGCCATTATTGACGATTCTTCCCGAAAATATACCATTGATTGCACAGCTTTATGTGCCTAGTAGAGCAATTGGATTTATCAAAGAGGGGGATCCGGTCTTACTACGTTATCAAGCATACCCTTATCAAAAATTTGGTCATGCAAAAGCACAGGTCTTATCTGTAGCAAAAACGGCATTAGCCAGTCAGGATTTACAAACGATTGGAATTATTTCACCACAAGAACAACTTAATAATGAACCTGTGTATTTGGTAAGAGCAAAACTCGATAAGCAAATGGTGAAAGCTTATGGCCACGATATGCCTTTACAAGTAGGAATGACTCTTGAAGGCGATATCATGCATGAAAAACGTAAATTGTATGAGTGGGTTCTAGAACCATTATTTAGTATTACAGGAAAACTATAGTCCATGCGTTATCTTGATCGTTTATCTTTAGGTCTTGGTCGAAAAGTTCCAGTAATATTACAAACAGAATCATCAGAATGTGGACTCGCCTGCCTCGCAATGATTGCAGGTTATTATGGTTATGAATCAGATCTTTTAACCTTGAGGCAGAAGTATCCTATATCTCAAAAAGGAGCAACGCTTACGACTTTGGTTAAGATTGCCAATAAATTGCACCTCACGACCCGCCCTCTCAAACTTGAACTAGATGAATTAAATCAATTAAGGCTGCCATGTATTTTACATTGGGATTTAAATCATTTTGTGGTTCTAAAGAATGTATCAGCAACAAAAATAACAATTGTTAATCCAGCTTTTGGCGAAAAAGTGTTTACCTATGATCAGGCTTCATCACATTTTACAGGTATCGGTTTAGAGTTATGGCCTGATTCTAATTTTGAAGAAAAAAAAGATAAAACAAGTATTCGCATTTTTAAATTATTTGGTGAAATTAGTGGGCTATGGAAATCTTTAGGGCAAATTATTATCCTTGCTTTAGTATTAGAAGTATTCTCACTGATCAGCCCATTTTTCATGCAATGGGTAATTGACCACGCGATTGTTTCTGCTGATCTAAACTTACTCACAACATTGGCAGTTGGATTTGGGCTATTGATGTTATTGAGTAGCTTAATCAGTTTATTACAAGCATGGGTAGTTATGCATATGGCAACTACATTGAATGTACAATGGAAAGCCAATATTTTTCATCATCTCATTAACTTACCGACCAATTTTTTTCAGAAACGCCATCTCGGCGATATTATTTCTAGATTTGGCTCCATTGATTCAATCCAAAGGACATTAACAACATCATTTCTTACAGCCATTCTAGATGGCCTGATGACGATTTTTACATTAATTTTAATGTTCATATATAGTTCAACATTAGCATGGATCGCTGTGCTCACTATGCTGTTATATGCAATTATTCGTTGGATTTGGTATCACCCCTTAAGACGAGCGACAGAAGATCAAATTGTCCATGCTGCAAAACAAAATACCCATTTTATGGAAACCATGCGTGGCATCAAAACCATCAAACAATTTGAAAAGCAGGACTATCGTCAAGCTACATGGTTAAGTCTGTTTGTAAACCAAATTAACGCAGGATTAACTACACAAAAACTTAGTCTCATGTTTGGGTTTGTAAATACATTATTGTTTGGATTACAGAATATTATTATCGTATGGTTGGGCGCAACTCTAGTCATTGAGGGTGAATTTACTGTTGGTATATTAATGGCCTTTATTGCCTATAAGAATCAGTTCGGTGGCCGAGTCAGCTCTCTGATTGATAAATATATTGAAGTAAAGATGCTCAGTTTACATGGCGAACGTCTAGCGGACATCGTTCTTACAGATCAAGAAAAATCAGATAGCGATTTATTTGTTACCGAATCATCAGAACTACAAAAAACTGAAATTAAAATTAAATCACTCAGATTCAGGTATTCAGAAGATGAATCTTGGATTATCCACGGTGTTGATCTTAAGATTCCAGAAGGACAATCAGTCGCGATTGTTGGTCCAACAGGTTGTGGCAAAACCACGTTTATGAATCTGCTATTAGGCAATTTATCCCCTGAGCATGGTGAAATTAAAATTGGCGGGCAAAGTATAAAGAATATGGGTCCCAATAAACTTAGAAGTTTTATTGCCTATGTTGCCCAAGATGATGTTTTATTTGCGGGTTCCATTCTAGAAAATATTAGTTTTTTTGATGATAGTGCCCAACAAGATTGGGTAGAACAATGTTCAAAGATGGCATCAGTACACGATGAAATTATAGCGATGCCAATGGGTTATCAAACATTAGTGGGAGATATGGGAAATATTCTGTCGGGAGGACAAAAACAAAGAATTTTATTAGCAAGAGCTCTATATAGAAAACCCAAAATCCTATTTTTAGATGAAGCAACGAGTCATCTAGATATTATTAAAGAGAAAGAAATTAATAGCATGATTAAGTCATTAAATATTACTCGAATTATTATTGCTCATCGTCCAGAAACAATTTCCTCTGTAGACCGTATTATTGCTTTAAACAATGGTCGTATTGTGAATGATCAAATATTTGATTCTTTATGATAGACATCCAAGTTAATTCAAGAATATCTAATATTAGTATTCTAACAAAATGACAGCTTATGAGTCGTGTGATGCATTTTCTACAATAATTGCCGCAACTAGCTCTCGGGCATGTGAAGCTTTTAATTTCTCTATCAATTGAGAAGAATGATTTTGACGCAGGAAATCTGCACAATTTTTTGAACAGAGAAAGTATCTATTACCAGCTTATCTAAACAATAACATTAATACATATGCATTGCTTAGAAAATTGAACAAAACACTCAGAACCATTTTTAGCTCCTTTTAAATGCCAGTTGCTTTTTTCAAAATTAATATCTTTCCATTCAGCAGAGCAAATTTCTCCAGTACGTGCTCCCGTCCAGAGAGCACGCATTAATATACTTTTATAGTGCATTGAAAATCCAGAAACTGGTAACCAAGCAAGTACACACTTTAATTCAAAGTCAGAAAGTACACGAGTACGTTTATTACAGGTCAGCTTAAATCTAGTTTGTTTTAAGCTTGATTTAGCAAGTAATTTTCTGGAAAGTAATCAAAACAAATTGCATAATTATAAGCAGCAACGAGCTCGGCCAAAAACCTTCCTGCTTGGACCTCAACACTCTGTCAATAATTTACTTAATAAGCTCAACGATATCTTTACATACCAGACCTTCTGCGGATCTCTCCCCTAATTTAGTAACGACGTCAACATATAAGGTCCTTCTAGCTTTTTGTTGACCTTTTAAAGTGTGTGGACCTTGAATTATTTTTTTAATACCAGTACGTTGATCAATAATCGCTCTACCTTCAATTACTTCAGTTAAGTAAAGATCAATTACATCTTTTAAAGTTAAAGCTTTAATAATTGCTGTTGAATCTTTCTTATTTTTCTTTGATATAAGTTTTTCTTCTTTTCTTTGGATTACTGGGCAAACTCCTTGATATCTTATCATTTTTAAACGTTGAAGCTCCATACGAGCTTCTGCCAAAGACATATGAGGATAATTACCCAAAGTGATTTTCTTTAATGAATTATCTACTGGGCTTCTATAACGATATACAAAACTTTTAAGTCCTGTCTTGCCAAAAGTAACTCTTAAACTACTATATTCCCCAATATCACTTTTATTTGAGTCTCCAATTTTCATCTTATCTATTGCACGAGCTGATAAGGTCACTTTCTTTTTGCTGTTTATTTCCTCGCTCATTTTAGGAATCCTTTTTGCCAATCAGTCTCAATTTGTTAAGATGGCAACCGTGAGAAATTAAGTTAAGCTCTCACGGACTGTTGACTCAATTTTGACATAAAAAAGGTACACTAAAAGGTATACTTTTTTCTTAGATTAAGTCCAATTCACACAGAAGTTGTTAGAATTGGCTAAATGACCAAACGTAAAATATTATTGATTTTTTAAGGGTTTATTACGCATGAATAGCGCTGAAATCATGGCTGATCTCTCCACCCACACTCCAATGATGCAGCAATATCTCAAGGTTAAAAAAGACTATCAACATGCGTTGCTGTTTTATCGTATGGGCGACTTTTATGAACTATTCTTTGAAGATGCCCATTTAGCAGCTAAACTTTTAGGTATTACCTTAACCCATCGTGGTAAAGCAAACGGCAACCCGATTCCAATGGCAGGCGTTCCCTACCATTCAGCCGAAGGTTATCTTGCTCGTCTTGTCAAAGCTGGGCGAACTGTAGCCATTTGCGAGCAAGTGGGAGAAGTAACAGGTAAAGGTCCGGTTGATCGTAAAGTTGTTCGTATTCTGACCCCTGGTACTTTAACTGATGATGCATTACTCAGCAGTTATCAATCGTCTAATCTCGTTTCATTATGCATTCATCAAAACCAGATTGGTTTCGCGTTACTCGACTTAAGTGCAGGCATTTTTAAAGTTCAACAACAAGATTACAAGCCAGAACAATTGCCTATTGAACTTGCGCGTTTAATGCCAAGTGAAATTTTGATTGATGAAGACTTGGTCGACACAAATATTATTGAGCAAATTAAAAAACACTTAGAATGCCCTGTTACTAAGCGCCCAAATGTAGACTTCAATCTAAATAACGCACAAAAAACTTTATGTGACCAGTTCACGGTATCAACGCTTTCAGGTTTTGGTTTAGACCCATTACCTTTAGCTAAAGCTGCTGCCGCTGCACTCATTCACTATGCAAAAGAAACCCAAAAAACTGCATTACCACATATTCGTTCAATTCAGCTTGAGCAAAGTACAGACTTTATCGCGCTCGACCCAATCACGCGCCGTAACCTAGAAATTATCGAACCGCTATTTGAACATGGAACATCATTATTCCAACTGGTAAATGACTGCCAAACTGCAATGGGTGGTCGTTTATTAAGCCGCACACTCATGCAACCTGTTCGGGATACGGCCTTACTCGATGCTCGTTTAGATGCTATTGAGCAACTCATTCAAGGCTACCATGAAAGTCCTGTTCGTTTAGTGCTTAAAGAAATTGGCGATATTGAACGTGTGCTTAGCCGTGTAGCATTGGGCAGTGCACGACCACGCGATTTAGTTCAGCTTCGTCATGCATGTGCACAAATTCCAGCTTTAAGAACGGCGTTAACTCCAGTCATTCAAGCGAAAAAATCTAAGTTATTAGTTCAACTTGATCAAGAACTTGGAGATTTTAAAGCGCTTCATCAACATTTGATGGCAGCTATTGTTGAAAATCCGCCAGTATTACTTCGTGATGGCAATGTAATTGCAGAAGGATATGATGCTGATCTCGATGAATTACGCCAAATTCGCGATCATGCAGGTCAATTCCTGATTGATTTAGAAATCAAAGAACGCGAGCGCACAGGTATTAACACCCTTAAAATCGGCTATAACCGTGTAAGCGGTTACTACATCGAATTGACTCGTGCTCAAGCAGAACAAGCCCCTACTGACTATATTCGTCGTCAGACTTTAAAAAATGCTGAGCGCTACATTACGCCAGAGCTAAAAAGTTTCGAAGATAAAGTCCTGTCGAGCGAATCGCGTGCATTAGCACGGGAAAAAGCATTATTCGAAGCTTTGCTTGAAAATCTTCGCGAAAATATTGCTCACTTACAAATGATGAGTTCAGCAATTGCTCAAATTGATGTGGTTGCAAACTTTGCTCATCAAGCACGTTTAAACAATTGGGCGCGTCCTGAATTTACCCCAGAAACGGGCATTAAAATTCAGGCGGGTCGTCACCCTGTGGTTGAGGCATTAAATAAAGCACCATTTACCCCAAATGATACTTTCCTTGATGCTCAGCACCGTATGGCAATTATTACCGGTCCAAACATGGGCGGTAAATCAACCTTTATGCGTCAAACCGCATTAATTAGTTTACTTGCTTATTGCGGTAGCTATGTTCCTGCTAAAGCAGTCAAGCTTGGTCCAATTGACCGAATTTTCACTCGTATTGGTTCAGCCGATGATTTATCTACAGGCAAATCTACCTTTATGGTTGAGATGACAGAAACTTCGCAAATTCTGCACCATGCCACCAATCAATCGCTGGTTTTAATGGATGAAGTTGGCCGCGGAACGAGTACCTATGACGGCTTATCATTAGCATGGGCATGCGTGGTTGATTTAACAAAACGCGTAAAATGTTTATGTTTATTTGCCACACATTATTTCGAGTTAACTGAACTTGGTAGTGAAGCAGGAATTGATAACTATCATGTTACGGCGCAAGAGCTTAACGGCAATCTGATTTTATTGCATAAGGTTCAGCAAGGCCCTGCAAGTCAAAGCCATGGTTTACAAGTCGCAAAATTAGCGGGCATTCCTGCCAATGTTATTAAAGAAGCACAAAAGCGTTTACGTATTTTGGAAAAACAGCAGCAACAACATCTACAAACCAGTTTTCAAAATGATTTGTTTGCTCCACCAGATGCAAACTCTGGTTCACAAATCATAGAAAAAGTTGTCGAGATTGAAGTTTCATCCCCTGCTCTAGATTTACTTAAGCAAATTGAAGTCGATAACTTATCGCCTCGTCAGGCACTTGAACAACTCTATGAGCTGAAAGCTGCACTCAAATCTTAATAAATCACCTCTGAATAAGCAGGCTTAGGTCTGCTTATTCATCTCGGAGAATAATATTTATATGATCTTAAGATCTTTGCAATATTCAGAAATCGATCTTATTTGGCAGCAAATTAGCCGCCGTGAATTAATTACTCAAAACTACATACAAAAACAGCAGCATCTAGACCTAGTTGATTGTTTTTTTGATGTACAACATTGGGACTCATATCATCTAGAAAATGACCCACCTAAACTGAAACAGCTCTATAAACAAGGTTCAATATTTATCGGCGCATTTGATGCTTCTGAAAAACTGGTTGGTGTGAGCGTAGTCTCAAATCAACTTATAGCGGATTACCCTCACGCGAAATTACTCCACTATTTCTATGTCGATGCAGACCAACAAGGTCAAGGCATTGGTGCTAAGCTTATGCAAGCCGCAAAAGAGTCCGCCAAGCAACTCGGTGCAAAACAACTGTATATTTCAGCAACCCCGAGTCGGCGCACTGTAGACTTCTATATGAAGCATGGTGCTGAACCGCTGAAGGCTCCAGATCAACGACTTTGGCAGCTCGAACCTGAAGATATTCATTTGCTGTGTAACGTTTAGCTCTAAATATTTGAAGATTTTCAGCCCCAAAAGCTGAAAATCAAAATTTGTAAAAGAAAAAATGAAAAGTTAAGGTATTTATTAAAATAGATGCCTTGACTTAAATGACATCTAAATAATTAAATAAAATAATTTTTAAGTTATTGTTTTATAAAATATATTATTATTTTAATTTTATAGACAAGCAGTTCATAAGACTGAAAGATTTGTTTGATTATCAACGTATTAACTTATCTTCATATGCATGAATAAAGAATATCAATAAAAGCAATTGTTTGTTTACCCCTTTTTTGCCTAAAATAAGCTATTCGAAATGAAACCATATTTTTTAGGTAGCTGTCGCCATGACCTTTGTTGTCACTGAAAATTGTATTAAATGTAAATACCAAGATTGCGTAGAAGTTTGTCCTGTTGACTGTTTCTACGAAGGTCCGAATTTCCTAGTGATTAATCCGGATGAATGTATTGACTGTGCATTATGTGAACCAGAGTGCCCGGCAAATGCAATTTTCTCTGAAGATGAGTTACCAGAAGGTCAGGAAGTGTTTATTGAATTAAATGCTGATCTTTCTCAAAAATGGCCTAACATTACTCAAATTGGTGATCAACCAGCTGACCGTGAAGAATGGAACGGCAAACCTGATAAATTACAATATCTTGAAAAGTAATTTCAAAAAAGATCAGCAACCGCTGATCTTTTTTATACCCTATTCAAACATTTCATTGCAAATTCCTCGTAATTTGTGCACTGTTTTGCATTAAAATAGCGGCAATATTTATAAGTGCTTAATTTTTCTTATGCGGAAGTTTTTGCAGAGTCTGGTGCCCTTATGCATAATCCCAGCGGTTATGGTAGGTTGTGTCAGCTCTCCCCAACACACAACAACAGGCAAAACCTCTCCAAGTGGTAAACGAATCTTTATTCCACAAGAGCGCGTTATTATCGAGCGCCCGATCCCCCCTAAAGTTGAGCCTGCGTCTTATCGAGGCTGGTTAAGTTCTGGTGAAAATTACCAACGTGTTCGTGAATACGAAAACTTCTTAACCCGAAACAACGTCGCAGGCATTGTGCCAAGTTTTGAGTTATTACGCTCAGCACGTGATTGGCAAAAATGTGGCCGCTCAGAATATGCGGTGCCTAATCGCGAACTTTGGGGTAACTCTTTATCAACCCTACGCGTATTTAAATATTTAGTTGCAGCAAAAGTTTTAACTGACTTTGAAGTAACCTCGGTTTACCGTGACTTACCTTTAAATGAATGTGCAGGTGGCGCAAGCTCATCTAAACATTTATTTAACTCGGCAATCGATTTCCGTATTGGCCCTGAGTTCCCACAAGCTCAAGATTATGCATTTATTGAGAATACTAAGTTTAAACTTTGTCAGTTCTGGGCTCAGCATGGTCAAAGCTTAAATATGGGTATTGGATTGTATAGCTCCGGGCAAATTCATATTGATACTCAAGGCTATCGTACTTGGGGTCCAGACCTCACCCGAAATAGTTCGATGTGTAATTTCTAATTCAAAAAACTCCTTTCAACTGAAAGGAGTTTTTTTTATTGTTCATTTCTCAATCAACCAAAATTTCTTGAAACGAAGATTTTTGCACTCTATGCATAAACGTTTAAAATAGCCCGATCAACATATAGGTAAATTTGATTATGCAGCAGATGTGGACAGACATTGACGAATATATCGATTCACATTTAATTCCTGAAGACCCGCGACTCGAATATGCATTAAAGAATACCGATGAACACGGCTTTTCAAATCATCTTGCAGTGGCACCTAACCAAGGTATGTTCTTGCAGATGCTTATTCAAATGAATAAATGCAAACGAGTCTTAGAAATTGGTACCTTTGCTGCATACAGTACTATCTGGTTAGGTCGTGCTTTACCTGAAGATGGTTATTTACTCACAATTGAAGGCCGTGATACTCATGCAGAAATGGCTCAAAAAAATATTGACCATGCTAACCTTCCGGTAAAAGTCGATCTTAAAGCTGGCCGCGCCGCTGATATTCTGTCTGCAATTGATCCTCAATCTATCGAGCCTTTTGATTTTATTTTCATTGATGCAGATAAACAGGGTTATCCTGAATATTTAGAATTGAGCCTAAAATTCTCTAGATCAGGTACGATTATTGTGCTGGATAATGTAATTCGCGCAGGTGATATTTTAAATCCAGACAATAAAAAACCGAGTATTGAAGGCATCCGTGAAATGTTTAAAGCTCTCGAAAATCATCCACAAATATTGTCTTGTACAGCCTTACAAACAGTCGGCTCAAAGGGCCATGATGGCTTCGCAATTGCAATTGTGAAATAATGGTTAAAAAATCATCTTTTTTATTTTATTATTTATAATCAATAAATTACTTTTATTACTGTTGCTTTTCCATATAGTTATCCACAAGATTTGCGGATAACTATATGGAAATCTCATCATTTAGCCACAAGTAACGGTACAGTCGCGTTTCTGAATATGGTTGTCGCAATACTTCCTAAGAAGAATTGATGAATCTTGCTATGACTAAATGCCCCTAGCACAATAATTTGAATACCGTGTTCTTGTTGGTACTCTAAAATATTTTGTGCAACATCACCATAGCGATATACGGTCACAACATCTATGCCCGCTTGTTTCAGGTAATGCTCAGGTTCATTTAATATTTCTGGATGATCACCTACATATACCAAATGACATTGCAGTGTTCGCAATAAATCACTTTGGGCAATACGGCGCATCATTTTTTGACAAGTTGGTGAATATTCATAGGCAAAGATAAAACGGGTTGGCACTTTAAAGTTTTCACCAATAGTCAAAACTGTACAGTTGGCCCCACGGATAAAGTTCTCAACATTACTACCGATTGGTTTCTGTTTCTCGGCAGCCCGCTCCCCGACTCGACCTAAAATGACGATGTCATTTTCATGCAAAAGATTAAAACTTTGCTCTAAAAAATCGCCTTTTTCTTGAATTTTTGAACTCGTAATTCCATGTTTTTCTTGAATAAGATCAGAAATATGACGGAGTAAATTATTGCTATAGTCTAAAGCGAGTTCACTTTGTTTTTGTTCCAGCTCAGCTAACTCTTTTAGCAGCATTGCATTGCTTTCAAAGCCAATTACCCCACTAATTTCACCAAGATGATAACTGGCTGGGTAATAATCTAGAATTTGTAATAATACAAGTTCCCGTCCGGTTGCTTTAGCAACCCATGCTGCTGCATCGGCAATAGCATTAATACACGGTGATGAGTCAATACACGCAATAACACGGTTCATGTTAGCCTCTCTTCTTCAGGTCTATTGCCTTGGAGATTATTCTTAAAACTTAGCTTTAACTTAACATAGATAAAAATTGGTATGTTAAGGTTTATGTATAAAAATCAACTTTTTTGTTTAAAGATCAAACATTTTATTACATTCTTAAGACTGCATTATTCTCTTAAACGAATAAATTTTGCAGGATTTCCACCAACAATATGGTAAGGCTCAACATCTTTGGTCACCATACTATTCATCCCGACTACGGCATGTTTTCCTATTTTAATACCGTCTTTAATACCCACATGTGCACCCAACCAAACGTCCTGCTCAACTTCAATTCCTTTAGAAGTGACAGGCTGTTGGTAAAGTGGACGGTCTAACTGCATCCCATGATCAAATGCATATAAATGACAATATGCTGCAATACGAACTTGGTCATGCAATTTTATACCGGCTCGCCCACCATCTAAAATACAATGATGATTTATCGCGACCTCATTACCAATTTCAAGTGGTCCATGCAAACTACAATCTGCTGCGATAAAGCAATTATCACCAATAATAATTTTGCGTCCCGGCTCAGCAAAAATATGTGCTAGCGGTGAAATAAAACAGTTTTCACCAATCTCAACGGTTTCCATGTCCATCAAGTATGCTTGATATTCTTTTTGCCACTCTTCGGCCCAAGCACGATGTTTAGGTTTTAAAGTCCAATATAACCATGGCATATAGTTTAAGCGGTGCTTATGTTGCTCACGATATTTCAATAAGGAATCAGTCATCAGTTAATTCCTCTTCAATCTTTAATTCTTCACGACCACGCGTTACGTCTCGCAGTTTCAAGGCAAGCGGTTCAATTTGATGTATTTGTAGCCTTGCTTCGATATCTACACCCGTTGCAGTATAAGTTTCCTGATATTCAATTTGTTGTTGAGTAAGCTCATATTGAAATATTGCCCATTCATTAAAGTGACAAGAAAAGTAAATCGTTTTCTTTGCAATCAGTTCAATACGCTCAGCCAAAAGCAAACATTGCCCAGCACAGCCCCCATATGCTCTAACAAGGCCACCTGTTCCAAGTTTTATTCCACCGTACCAACGGTTAACCATCACAATAACATTCGTCAGGTCATTCCCTTCAATGGTCGCCAAGATTGGACGGCCTGCTGTTCCTGACGGTTCGCCGTCATCATTAAAGCGTACGTTATGGCCAATTTTCCATGCCCAACATTGGTGAGTTGTAGAGATATCTTTATTGAGTTCTAAAAATTCTTTAACTTGCTGTTCATTTTCTACTGGCGCAGCGATAGCCTGAAATCTGCTTTTTTTAATTTCTTCTTCAAATGTAATCTGTGATGCAATCGTAAAAGCCATAAATTAAATAAAGCATAATAAAAATCAAATTATAACGTGAATTTAATAGAATCAAACCCATAAAAAAGCCCCGAGATTCGGGGCTTTTTTTATTATCTTTCTCGTAACGCTTCTTTCGCTTTATTAAATGGTTTAAGTAAGTAATCGAGTACTGTTTTTTCACCCGTACGAATATCTACTGTTGCCACCATACCCGGCGTAATTCCAAAAGCCTTACCTTCTTTATTATAAAGCTTGTCGGAATCAGTGCGGATATAAACACGATAATAGAATTGGTCTTGTTTCACTTCATCACGAATTGTGTCTGGTGAAATAACCGTAACCTTTCCTTTTAAACCACCATAAATTGAGTAGTCATAGGCAGTAATCTTAACCAGTGCTTCTTGTCCCGGACGAATAAACGCAATGTCACGCGGCAAAATACGCGCTTCAATAAGCAACTGCTCATCAATCGGTACAATGGTCATCAATTTACCGTTCTGTGGAATAACACCACCATGGGTTGTGACTGCAATTTCTTTTACAACACCACGTACCGGTGCTTTGAACACTGCACGATCTAAGCTGTCACTACGACCCAGCACAATTTGTTGTTGCGTTTCACTATCCGTATTTGCTTTCGATAACTCTTCACGAGCCTTAACATAATACTGATTCTGCGCATCATTCATTTTGTTTCTAAGGTCATTTGCTTCACGACGTAAACGTAAAACTTCAACCTCACTTGCCGCACCTTTAGCAACCAAAGGCTCCGTCATTGCCAGTTCTTGTTGCACCAGTTGCAAAGCCTGTTTTAAACCTGAAAGTGTTTGCTCAAGATCAGCACGACGTGAGCGATAGAGCGCTGTTTCTTCTAGTACAAGTTTTGGTTCTTTCATCACAATTTCAGGAAAAACCAATGGCGTACCGTTTACTTCCGCACGCAAACGCGCTGCTGTCGCCTGAGCTGAAATGAGTAAAGATCTTGATTCACCCACATTAGATGCAAAACGGGTTGGATCTAGTTGCGCAAGAATTTCGCCTTTTTGAACAATGTCGCCTTCTTGTACATTGAGCTTGGTTAAAATACCGCCCTCTAAAGACTGAATCACCTGCTCTTTAGATGATGGAATCACTTTACCCGTACCGGTAGAAACTTCTTCAAGTTTAAATACCCATGCCCAGATAAAGAAAATAACCAAACCAATCCCCACGATCCAGATCACTAAGCTGGCACGTGGTAAAGGTGGCTCACTATAAGAGACATTCATTGAACGGGTGAGTTGTTGTTCTTGTTGTGGTTCGCTCATGAATTACCCCCTTGCACTTGTTTTTGTTGGGCTGTTGATTGATTAAGGACCTGATCTCTTGGACCATCCATCACGATTTTGCCATCGTTAACGACAATAATACGGTCCACCAGTTCTAAAACAGCTCGGCGGTGAGTCGCAACGACCAAGGTCCGATGCGCCAGCCATCCTTTTAAATGATCAATCAGTTGTTTCTCTGCCACATCATCAATGGCTGCTGTTGGTTCGTCTAACAATAAAATGTTAGGTTGACGAATCAATAAACGAGCCAATAACAACGCTTGTTTCTGACCACCCGAGAAACCAACGCCACCCTCTAAAATCAGGTGATCTAATCCTTCTTTTTTCTCTTGAACAAAAGGTAAAGCACCCGTCACCACTAAAGCCCGAAGAATTTCTTCATCAGTTGCAAGCGGAGCACCCAAAGTCAGGTTTTCACGAATCGTACCGTAGAAAAGATAAGCATTCTGGTTGAGTAACCCCATATCACGACGTACATCAGATGGGTCAATTAAAGACAGATCCAAACCATCTAAATGCACTGAACCTTGTGTTGGGACTTGCATGCCAGATAGAAGTTGAAGCAGTGTCGATTTACCCGCCCCATTACGCCCCAGAATTGCAATTTTTTCACCAGCGCGAATTTTCAAATGACGGATTGCCAAACTTGGTCTTGGGTCTTCTTCTCCATATTGGAACAAAGCATTTTTTAGTTCGTAATCGCCATTTAAAGCAGCTTTATGCACCAGATGTGAACGGTCAGCCTGATCGATTGGACGTTGCATAAGCTCATCTAGGCTTTGTTTTGCAACTTTCGCCTGCTGTAAACGTCCTAGAACGCCTGTAATCTGTGCAATCGGACCTAACATACGTGAAGATAAAATTGAACAGGCCACTAACGCACCTGTAGTCATTTCACCATCCATTACCGCAAAACATCCCACTAAAACCACAATCGCATAGGTCAAACCCTGAAGCATTTGAGTCCATGCCATTAAGGTACCAACGATTTTACGTTGTCTCATACCAATGTCGGCTGAAACTTCGTTCATGTGGTTCCACTGGTTCTGGAAGCGTGATTCAGCACGTAAAAGCTTGATGTCTTCAATACCTTGCACCGCTTCAACAAGAATGGCGTTACGAATTGAAGATTCTCTCATACCCTCTTGTGCGAGTTGAGCTAGCTTCTTCTGTGCCAGAATACCCGGCAATAGCATAAGCGGTACAACCAGCAACATCACCCAAAACAATTTCCCGCCAATAATCGCAAAGATGGTCAGGAACAGGAAAAAGAACGGGAAATCGGCAATTGCACTAATGGTGGTAGAAGTCACCAGCTCACGCACACCTTCAAGCTCACGAATCTGGGAAATAAAACTACCTGTAGACTTCGAACGGTCTTTATTTTTGATGCGTAAGGCATGACCAAATACACGGTCAGATACCCGTAAGTCAGCACGTTTACCAATAATATCGGATAAGTACACGCGTGATATGCGTAAGGTAAATTCGAAGAGCGCTGCAATGAGTACACCACCTGCCAGCACCCATAAGGTTGGAACAGACTGTGATGGAACAACGCGGTCATAGACTTGCATTGAGAAAATAATGGTTGCCAGTGCCAAAATATTGGCAATCAGTGAGGCAAACATAATATCAACGTAGCGCTTCCAGTCTCTGAGTACAATTGACCAGAACCAGCTTGCTTCATACGGTTTGATATATTCGTCAATACGCGCATCGGGAATCGAAGTTTCAGGACGCAGAATATAGACATTTTTAATTGTCGTTTTTAAGACGTCCAAGCTTAAATTTTGGGAAAGGCCGTGATCTCCACTCAACTGGATACTGACATTTCCTTGAGTATCAGCTTTATCAACAACACCAACCTGTCCGTCGTTAAACTCGACCATAACAGGCAGGCGCCACGGATTCAGTACCTCTAATGAAAAAGGTACTTTACGTAAATTTAGTCCAACCTGACGTGTAATGAGCTGTAAAACATCATCAAGGTTTTGATTCTGGTTCCAATCAAGTTGTAAACGGATTCTTTCTTCTGAAGGCTCAATTCGGTAATGTTTAGCAATCGTTAAGACCGCCTGTAACCAGGGCTGGTAATTTATTTTTGTCATCATGGTTGTACTTCGAACCCCTGAATTGAAATATTATTTAAGTCATAAGCTTGGCGGGAACGTCCTGTTGCCGAAATGTACTGAACAATACTGTTATAGATATCGTAACGTGCCGTCTCGAGTTCTGAGTTAGCACTATGAATGGCTTGTTCTGCGTTCAGTAAGTCAACCAATGAACGTGTACCAAGCTTGTACTGCTCTTGATAAAGTTCACGTGTACGAACTGTAGTGGCTTGGCGATTTGCTAAAACCAACATTTGACGTTGTTTATTTTCAATTTGTTCACGGCTGGTTCTAATTTGGTCGAGAACGTCCAGATAAACTGAATTGACTTTAGACTTTGCTGCTTCTTCGGCATAACTTGCCATCTTCACCTGAGAAGAAACTGCCCCACCTTGATAAAACTGACTGCTTGCTTCAAGCATGACTGAACTATATAGACCGTCGTCTTTATCATTGTTTGGGTTTCTGCCATTGATGGCTTGACTCAAAGAACCTTTAACCGACAAAGTTGGATAACGTGTTAAACGAGTCTGTTCCTTTTGTGCTTTAGCGACTTCAACACTGGCTTGAGCCGCGATCATTTTTGGAATGGTATTAAACTCAGGTTCGCCATATAAATCAGATTGTTTCACCAAATCATCTGAAATAATCCAACCCGTGCGCGAGACATCTGCACCCAATAATGTTCTTAAATGTTGTTGGTACTGACGCAATAATGATTGCTGTGCAATCAAACCAGACTGGGCAGCTTGTAAATAAGACTGAGCTTGAATCGGGTCAGCCTGACTACTAATACCCGCATTTGCACGTAAATTAGCGATTTCCTGAATTCGCTGAATACCCGCAATTTGCTGCTCGGCAATTTTATTTAATTGAAGATAGCGCTGAATATTGATGATCGACTGCGCAACGTCAAGTGCAATATCATCAATGCTGACCAGCACATTGGCCTGTTCAACCTGAACCTTGGCTTGCTCAACATCTACACCTGATTTAACTTTACCAAAATCATAGAGCATTTGAGTCGCATTTAAGGTCAATAACTGCCTACCACGCTCACCACTAGTCAAGTCACCTGTAGTGATACCACCTGAAAGCTGTGGATAATAACCAGCCTTAGCGTAATCAATACCTGCGTTTTGGCCAGCTAAAGTAGAAATGGCTTGAGAAATATCAGGGTTACGCTGGATTGCGATTTTCACCGCTTCCTGCAAAGTCATTTTGCTTGATGGCAAACTTGAATAAGATCCAGCCGATCGATCATTGAGTTGAACAGTCGGAAACTCCTGAACTCTAGAACGATCTAACTTAAAATTACTCAGCTCTTGCATCTTGGCAACTTTAAATTCATCACTACTTTTTGGGGCAAAAAGCTGTGATAAGTTGTCTTTTAAGGTGTGATATTGCTCACTTGGTTTAGCAGCATATATCACCATAGGTACATGCAATGAAGTTAAAAGCATCAACCCTTTCAGGAAAGCTGGCTTTTTACATGTCCTTGTTACTCTTCTCTGGTTATATCCAATCATGCTTGTCTTGTTGATCTTGTTTGTTATCGTTTAAAAGCTTTTACATTCTACATATTTTTTTGCATAAAGAAGCATAATTGCAGGAATAATTCACACATTATAGTTCTATTAATTAAACTAGTTAAATCATTGTTTTTAAAAACTAAATATAAAAAAACTAAAAAGAGGCATTGACCTCTTTTTAGACAAATAGATTAACTTTGTTATTTAAACTGTGAAATCGTCACCTAAGTAGACTTTACGAACTTGCTCGTTATCCAGAATTTCTTGTGGTGTACCTTCTGCAATTACAGCCCCTTCACTCACAATATATGCACGTTCACAAATTGCTAAAGTTTCACGTACGTTATGGTCAGTAATGAGCACACCAATACCACGATCCTTCAAATTCTGGATAATATCTTTAATATCTCCAACCGAGATTGGGTCAACACCGGCAAATGGTTCATCAAGCAACATAAATTTAGGATCAGCAGCTAATGCACGTGCAATTTCAGCACGGCGGCGTTCACCACCAGACACGCTCATTCCTAATGAATCTTTAATATGACTAATTTTAAAGTCATTTAATAATTCAGTAAGACGTTGCTGGCGTTGTTGCTTATTTAAGTCCTTACGTGTTTCTAAAATGGACATAATATTTTCAGCAATGGTCAGCTTTCTAAAAATAGAAGCCTCTTGCGGAAGATATCCAATGCCCTTACGTGCCCGTTCATGCATTGCCAAATCGGACATATCAAGATCATCAAGGTGAATTTCACCTTTGTCCATACGCACTAGCCCTACAACCATATAGAAGCTTGTTGTTTTTCCTGCACCGTTAGGGCCAAGCAAACCAACAATCTGTCCACTTTGCATACTAAAAGATACGTCTTTGACGACCCAACGCTTACTATAGTTTTTTCCTAAGTGCTTAATACACAAAGTTTGGGGTTGTTGAAGAGCTTGTTGCATTAGTCACGCGCTCCTGGAAAGCTTTTTGAACTTGATGGTGGAATAATAATCTGCACACGATTTGATGATGAACCTTGAGCTTCAACATCACCTTTGTTCATACTATATTTCAATGAGTTACCACGAATACTAGAACCATCTTGATATAAATATGCACCACCATTCAATGTAATAATGCCCGTATCTGCATTATAAACAATGGTTTGTCCTTCACCGCGTGCCACGCCCTTATCAGCACTTATTTGTTGCTGAAACTTAGATGGACGGCCTTTAGCAGTAATGGTTTGGATTTCACGCTTAGAGTTTAACGTAGCAACAATCGAATCGGCTTGAAGCTTCATCGTACCTTGCTCAATCACGACATTACCTGTGTAAGTCGTCAAACCAGTTTTTTCGTTATAAGTTGCACGGTCTGCCACGAGTGAAATTTGTTGATTACGGTCAGACGGCAACGCAAAAGTCGAAGCTGATGATAAAGCAACGAATGTAATAACCGCAGCTTGTTTTAGGAAAGCTGAAGAACGTTTTAAATTAAGACTTTGGTGCATACTTTCCTCGAATATTAAAAAATTCGTACTGACCGTTGTTCAAATTGGCTTTTAATCCTTTGCTGACAAAGTCGGCTTGTGGAGACTGTACAATCACTTGATGATCCGTTTCAATCTCTCTGGTCTTTGGATAACCAGTTAACTCATCGGTTTTGAATTCAATTTTCCCTTGTGGAGCAAGTTTAGTTGCGACCACATCACCCGATAATATAACTTTACGATTATCATCATAGCCATTTGCCTGTTTCGCAAAGAATGTCGCATCAACCTTGCCATCTTTATACATAGAGGCATTAAGTTGATCCAACTTTGATGTTTTTTGTTGCATATCCTGTTCAAGCTGACGAACTTCAGCACGAATATACAAATTGCCTTGATCATCAGTTTGAGTCAAATGGACGCCCTGCGCCGAATATGTCATATTCTTCGCAGAACCAATGTCTAGTTTTTTTGCTTTGCCACTATAGTAGTAATAACCACCACTTATAGCAGCAATAACTACAGCAACAATAGATAAAACTCTGGTATCCATGAGCAGGAATAGCCTACCTTTTTAAGTAATCTTATTATTAATGCGGTACTGCAAGATATTTTTCAAGAAGTTCTTGGTAAATGCCTTTTGCGATCAGCAACATATCACAGACTTCACGTACAGCACCACGTCCACCCATTGACTGGGTAACCAAATGCGCACGGCGACGCACTTCTTCATGACCATTTGGCACGGTAACACTCATTCCTGCGATTGCAAAAGCAGATAAATCAGGCCAGTCATCACCCATATACAAGCAATCGGAAGGCAAAATATTAAACTGTGCACAAGCTTCACGTAACGCAGAACCTTTGTCTTCACGGCCTTGAAAAACAAGATCTACGCCTAAATCAGACATACGTTTTTCAACAATATTACTTTTTCGGCCTGTAATAATGATGACTTTCATGCCTGCTTGCTGCACAAGTTTCATGCCTAAACCATCACGAATATCGAATGATTTAATCTCATCGCCACTATTGGTTAAAGTTACAAAGCCATCACTTAAAATACCATCGACATCCAGAACCAATGCCTGTAAGTGACGTGCTTGTTCTAACAATGCATAAGATGCCATTGATTAATTTACCCCTGCCTGAATAAGGTCATGCATACTAATTACACCAATCACTTTATTTTGGTCATCAACCACAACAAATTGACTAATTTTTTTCAGGTTAAGCTGTTGTAGAGCTTCTACCGCACGTGCTTCTTGAGAAATAGTTGACGGTTTTTTTGTCATTACTTCAGAAACAGGTAAATTCACATCGAAACCTTGCTGTTTATCAATTAAACGACGCAAGTCACCATCGGTGAAAATACCAAGCAAATGTTCCTCATCATCTACAATCGTGGTCAAGCCTAAACGCTTATTAGAAATTTCGTAAAGCACTTGATTCATTGGCGTATCTGGTGAAACTTTTGGCAATTCATCGCCTGTATGCATGAGGTGTTTTACATGTAAAAGTAAACGCTTACCCAATGCTCCAGCAGGATGTGAGCGAGCAAAATCATCTGCAGTAAAACCACGCGCTTCAAGTAAAGCAACAGCCAATGCATCACCCAATACTAAGGTTGCAGTCGTGCTCGATGTCGGAGCTAATCCTAATGGGCATGCTTCATCAGACTCACCTAAAGTTAAAGCGATGTCGGCATTTTGAGGCATTGGCCCTTTATCAGTACGGCTAATGGTAATAAGAGGTACACCAAGATGTTTGATGAGTGGCATCAACATCATGATTTCATCACTTTTTCCAGAGTTGGAAATCGCAATTAAAACGTCACCACGAACCAGCATCCCCAAATCGCCATGCCCAGCTTCGCCCGGATGCATAAAGAAAGATGGTGTACCAGTTGAAGCAAAAGTCGCAGCCATTTTACGGCCAATATGCCCTGACTTACCCATGCCAGTAATCACAACACGGCCTTTACACTGTAACAATATTTCACAAGCCTGATTAAAACTGTCATTAATTTGTGTTGCTAACACGTCTAGGGCTTGCTGCTCAATACGCAAGGTTGCTAATGCGCTGCTTTGAAAATCTGTAGGATTGGGCATACGAGTTTGACTCAAAATAATTGATCTGATCTCTTATGAAGATCGGTGATTTTAATCAAAAGATTTGGGGGCATTCTAACATAACTCAATCATCTACACGTTTTTAAATGTATAAGATTTCACAAGCTTATAAAATTCTTGCATAAACCTTTGTGAAAAATGATGCATCAGTTATGATGTAACACTGTTTTTGTTGAGTGTTTGAAAACCCTTATGCAACCGTTTGTTTTATATAACTCTGAGCAACGAAAAAAAGTTGAATTTGTACCTCGCAAAGAAGGTCACATCGATATGTACGTCTGCGGTATGACCGTTTACGATTACTGTCATATCGGGCATGCTCGAGTTATGGTTGCATTTGACTACATTATTCGTTTCTTACGTAGCCAAGGCTGGAATGTTCGCTATATTCGCAACATTACCGACATTGACGACAAAATTATTAAACGCGCGAATGAAAATGGTGAAACCATTCAGCAGCTCACTACTCGTTTCATTGATGCAATGAACGAAGATGCAGCTAACTTAGGCTGTGCTGCACCCGATGAAGCACCTAAAGCGACTGAATATATTGATCAGATGCAAAACATGATTGGCAATCTGGTCAATAAAGGCTCGGCTTACCCTGCTGCAAATGGCGATGTTTATTTTGAAGTCACTAAATTTGAGAAATATGGTCGTCTCTCTGGCCGTAAGCTTGATGATATGCAAGCTGGCGCAAGTGAGCGTGTTGACGTAGAAGTTGAAAAGAAACATCCGTTTGACTTTGTACTTTGGAAACATGCCAAAGAAAATGAACCATCTTGGGCATCTCCTTGGGGCAATGGCCGTCCGGGTTGGCACATTGAATGTTCTGCAATGTCGACTTGCTGCTTAGGCAATCACTTTGACATTCATGGTGGTGGTTCAGATTTAATGTTCCCTCATCATGAAAATGAAATTGCGCAAAGTGAAGCGTCAACTGGCGAACAATATGTAAACTACTGGATGCATGTTGGCTTCATTAACGTTGATGGTGAAAAGATGTCTAAGTCTTTAGGCAACTTCTTTACTATTCGTGACGTGATGGAAAAATTCCACCCTGAAGTGATCCGTTACTTTATCGTGTCTTCACATTATCGTAGTCCTGTGAACTTCTCTGATGTAGCACTTAAAGAAGCAAAAACTTCTTTAACTCGCTTCTATCACTCATTTAAAGCTTACCAACAAGTGTACGGTCAAACGACAACTGAAACACTTGATCAAAGCTTTATTGAACGCTTTAACAATGCAATGTGTGATGACTTCAACACTGCCGAAGCAATGGCGGTATTGTTTGAACTGAACAAAGAGCTAAATCGTGCTGTAAAAGAAGAGCAAGCAGACCAAGCGACTGTGCTTTATTCGACATTACGTCACCTCACCAACATTTTAGGTTTGGTACAACACAATGTAGATGATTTCTTAAAATCAGATATTGGACAAGAAGCGCTTACTTTGTCTGATGCTGAAATTGAAGATTTTATTCAACAACGTGTAGATGCGAAAAAAGCAAAAGACTTTGCTAAAGCAGATGGTATTCGTCAGTCTTTGCTCGACCAAGGTGTTGTATTAGAAGATACGCGTCAAGGTACAGTTTGGCGTCGTGCTGATTAAATGTTCAATTAAATCACAAGAGTGTTGACACTTTAGTGAAACACTCTATAATGTGCTCACATTGCGGGAATAGCTCAGTTGGTAGAGCATAACCTTGCCAAGGTTGGGGTCGCGAGTTCGAGTCTCGTTTCCCGCTCCAAGATTTTATGTATTAAAATCAATAGGCTGCATAACTTTAACTAGTTATGTGGCCTGTTTTTTATTGTCGATCGGTCAGCTTTGACTACTCAAAATAGTCAAAATTCGCATTAAAAAACGCTTTATATTTCCGTTGCGACACCAAAAAAGTGGATGTCTTTTAGGCTTTCGCGAATTTTGGTGTCGCGGCGACACCACGAAATTTGGAGTGTTATTATGCAAAAGCCGGTTAAGCGCGGGGACGCGTGGCGCATTACTGTTCGTTATCTAGGCAAACGTTACACAGCTACTCGAGATACTGCGAGTGAATGTGAACAATGGGCCGCAAAAAAATTATTAGAATTACAATCTCAACAGGCTAACCCTGAGCCTGAAAAAATCCATATCTCCTTCTATGCTCTTTTTGAACAGTACTATCAAGAAGAAGGCAGAAAAATGAAGAGTGCCCGCTTAATTGTTCAAATGCTTAAATGCCTTAAGAAAAACTGGGGGAAATTAGCAGATGAATCAATTCACGACCTGACACCAGCATTAGTTAAACAATGGCGTGACAAAAGGTTAAAGCAAGTTAAAGGCGCAACCGTCATTCGCGAAATGGCTATGTATAGCTCTGTTTTTGACTTTGCTCGAAAAGAACTATTTCTAACTAAAGAAAATCCATTCAAAGAAATATCAAAACCTACTGCTCCTCCTCCACGTAATCAACGAATTTACCAGAACTATATAGATAAGGTTTTAGCTGGGCTCGATTATGAATGGGGGAAAGTACCTGTTCAGCCAAGACACCGAGTTGCATGGTCGTTTCTATTTGCACTTGAAACGGCTATGCGTAAAGGTGAAATACTTAGCGTAGAGAAATCATTAATCTTTCCTGATTTCATTCGCCTGTTAGATACTAAGAATGGTACTTCTCGTGATGTGCCTTTAACTGCTAAGACAAAAGAGCTACTTTCTTGGCTACCAGACGATGCTGATGATGATCGTATGGTTCCTCTTACATCAAATGCCTTTCGATTAATATGGCAACGTAACTTACGTAGAGTTGGCTTAGATGGTGTTATTACATTCCATGACACACGACATGAAGCTATTACACGTTTTGTTCATGACTACCGTTTACCAGTAGAGATCCTAGCGAAGATTACTGGCCATAAAACGATTAGTGTTTTAGTAAATACTTATTACAATCCTACAGCATCTGAAATTGCCAAGATGCTGAGTGCTGCATAGTAAAAAGCCCCTTAATCGGGGCTTCTTATTTGCAGACGCGGGTTCAACTCCCGCCATCGCTACTGAACTATTAAATTCTATTTAGCAAATGATAGCGGTCCATTGGTGGTAAATGCCAAGGATGAGTGTCTATGCGTTTGTGGAGTTCAGCTCTCTTTTCCTTTTCAATGAATGACCAAGCAACAAAGCCACCATCATTGAAATAGTCATGGATTGCTGCGGCCATGTGCGGATTGATTCCTCTTACCGCAGGTCCAAATTGTCTCCACCACCCGCTTAGCCAAGCTAGGTATATAGCCATGGCTCTAACATTAGTGTCTAGTCCTGTATTACCGTTTTTATTGCTCATAAGCGCAATGAGATGATGAACGTATTCAACAGCTACAGGAATTTGGTCAAATGGAATCTCATCTATACCTTCTACAGCAAACCGCTGGTGCACCAGTTTGTAGGCATCAGAGAAGTTCAGGTTTTTAGTTTTGGCCACTAGTAAGTGAATGGCATCATTGAGTGATACACGTTCAGATTTATGAGTTTTAGCAACAGGTGCTCCAACTTCTCTATCAAGAATATCTAAAACCCATTTACGAAACTCTTTAGCAATCGCAGTTTTTGCGAACATAGCAATAAGGTGGCAACCACGCAATGAAAATACTCTTACAGATTGCACACCACCCTTTGTTTTGATTTCTACTAAACGAGTCATATTCGCAGAAAACTCTTCAATATTTCGATTAAACAGTTTAATTACTGCCGTTTCAGGATTTGCGTATCTTAAGGCTAACCCAATTTGGGTTGCCCCTACCCATACCTGCCCATCATCTATAGAAATTGGGTGTAAGTTCACTTCATTAAATGTTAATGCTAGACTTGTCATATCTAATTTCCTAACCGAGTTGGATAGAAGCCCCTAGTCCGCCAAGATTCAGGGGCTTCATTATTTTAATTAGTTTGTGTTAATAACTTGCAACGAGTTTCCTCTAAAGTTTTAACAATAAAATTATTTAAAGAGCGCCCTTCTTTTTTCGCTTGCTCAGCTAAAAAAATTTTTAAATCTTGTGATAGGCGCAGGTTATATTGCGGATGTTTATGCTTACTCATGATTACTTCCAAAATAATATCCAGTGGCTACTACTAAAATTTAGTACCCATCGGCTACTATTGTCAATACCCACTAGACACTATTTAATATGTATACATGTCCACATGTGGACAATTAGTTGATTTATTCTTTCTACTTCAAGAGAATACAGAGCATGAGTAGCGGTCATTTAAATGCACAATATAATTTAAGACTTCCTGATGACTTGAAGCAAAAGATTGCTCAATCCGCAAAAGAACTAAATCGATCAATGAATGCTGATATCGTAGCTAGACTTGAAAGTAGTTTTGAACATAAAAGAATCGATAATTTGGAAGATATTCCATTAGAAAAACTTTTATCTGCAGTAATGGAGAAACTAGGGAAAAACTCTTTGAGCCTAACTCGTGAAGAAATTGCACGAGGCAAAGAATTAGCAAAAAAAAGTGAAAGAAACTAACTTTAGTTAGAGTTTAGTACTTAATCTAAGTTAGATTAGACTTATAAGTATTCCTAAAGGCTTGAATCAATGGCTATAGAAACCACTTATTTTGGATTAACAAATATTGATATCTCTTTTTGGTCGATGGTTGGCACTTGGTTAGCCTCTGCTGGAACTTTAGCAGCAGTAATGATCTCACTTTATATTGCTATAAATTCCAATAAATTAAAACTAAAAATTAATAGCAATACATCCCACTTTCCTCAAGCTGATGGAACTATTAACTTTGAAGACATATATTTTAGTATTGAAGCTATAAATATTTGCGATAGAACTATTACTATAGAAAATATATATTTTGAATTACCAGATCAATCTTCTATTGTCTTTCCATATTATAATAATCCTTACTCTACAAAGCTCCCTAAGAAACTTGAACATTCTGAAAAAATATCATTTTTCATATCTTTCTTAAAGAATAAAGATTGGATAGAGGATTACCTAAAAATCTTAAAGGAAAAAAATTTAAATTTTGATAAATGGAAAATTTCTATCCAAATTTCAACTGGTTATAAATTTAGATCAAAAATGCATCCAAATATAATTAAAAAGTTAGAGGAATTAAAAGAGATGCTTTAAGATGATTTAAATTTTAACTGAATTTGACCGAATTAAGAAAAATGATACCGACTCCTAGAATTGTACTTGGCCGAAACTGGTCAATGTCGGGAGATAAACTTAGTAGAAATCCGTTTCGATGGGATGAATTGTTGACTATTATTAATTAGTCGAATTGAATAATTATTTTAAAAACTTATTATCTATCTTCACTTTATAAATAGAAAGGAATACAAATGTACACTAAAAACTTTAAAGCTGGTGTTCAATATGATGATTATACTGGCACATTAGCTGCAGATAACGCAGATTTGATCAATATTAAACAGGAACTCATTAAAGTTGGCTTAATCAACGAAAATGAGTTTGTAATTGGTTTAGATTTTTATCCACTTGGGAAATATTCAGGTCAGGATAAAGAAATAACAGTTGATTACTACATATTAGATGATTTTAATTTTGAAGAATTTAGAGATCAAATTAGAAGTGGTATAAAGCCTACTGTTAGAAAAGTAAATCAAGATCTAACTTTCCGCGAATTTTTTGATTTATTTAAGAGATTTAACGGGACGCTTTCATTGAAAGGATTAATTGATCAAATTGATATTGATGTTACAGAATAAAAGATTAAGGCCCTTTATAGGGCCTTAATACAAATCCCAACATTTACATTATTGTTGATTGTATGGGCTGTGCATCCTGAGAACAAAATACATAGTACTGTTATGAATGAAGCAACCTTAGTTCGCTTACAATGAAAGATTTTCATGCTAGCCGATCCGGTTTGCAATCCAACCATAAAAGAATTGCTCCTGCGTGGAATTGCGTTCACAGATTTCGATGTAACGTTGGCCTTGCATGATATTAAGAACTCGAACCAGAACTTTCTCGCCTTCCTTCCCACGCTTTGTTAAATATGTTTTGAGAGCATTTAATGTTGCTGGCCCATAAATCCCGTCCACTGATAAATCTGGCCACCCTGCTTTACCATTGTTATTTAATAGATTCAAAGCACGCTGTAAAAGTGGTTTTGCAAAGCCAGTACCACAGTTAACACCGGTATCTAACAGCTCTTCGGCCACTGCTGAGCTGACTGTATTCACTTGGTCAAAACTCGGAGCCGTCCAGTACTGTTTTTTATAAATTGCCTTAGCAGTTTCAAGTGGTAAGTCTTTCATACTGCCTTTAAATCCGTTTGCTCGAGCAACTGCTTCAGTAATACCGTACTTTGTTGCGCCTCCTCGATCCGCTGGATTATTTACATACCCACCTTCACGTTTAATGAGTTCTTCAAGATATTGTTCAATATTCATTTCAGTATCCTTTAGATGTAAAAAAACCACCCGAAGGCGGCATTAACTGTTTTCGATGTCTTTTCTGGCTTTTTTAAATTCTTTGATCACTTCAACGATCGTTTTACCTTCCTGTTTATCGATAAAGTTAAAGATCCACCGGACCAAAGCCCAGCCGGGTAATCCACAAACAAAGAAGAATCCACCAAGTGCAATCATCCCCCATACGTCAGCAACCCATTCATGAAGGCCCCACTTCATAATAATGAATGAGCCGCCAGCAAGACTTGATACAACTGTACAGATTAACCCTACGGCCCACTCTTGCGGTGAGCGTGGCATACGTGTCATCAAAACAACTGCTGCAACTAAACCGACAGCTAAAGTCACCATGATTGCAATCCCATATAATTTTAAAAGTGCTGTAAAACCACTAGTGGAAACTGGTTCCATTTATTTCTCCAGAAAATTAAGGTAATAAAAAAGCCCTTTACATGATGCAAAGGGCTTTGATTTTTTAAAAATCCCAACTGATATTCGGTTTTTTAGATCATTTACGGATAATAAATTGATACTCCAAATTATTACCGCCAGTTACATCATTTCTTAGCCAGAGCCAACCATTGGTATCGATATATCCCCATATATTAATTGTATTGAGCATGCCATCCGCATAATAAGCAGTAGACAATTGTGTAGGTGAATTAGCATTAGTTGATACAGATGACTTTTTATAGCCAGCAACAGCTGACTCAAAGTAACGGTCATAAGCTGGGTTTGTGCAAATTGCTTTTTCAATAAAGAATCGGCCACAATCCCCAACATAAGCAGATTTTTTATATGTTGTACCAGTGAAAACAACCTTAGAATAAATTGTACGGTCTACCTCACGATAGCCTGTAGATGTATATTCAGATACTAATCGTGAATCGGATAACTTATATGGAAAGTCCTTGAAGTAATCGTTGAATGTACAATTTTCAAAGCTTACATTTGGTGAGCTTATTCGAGATAAGAACGTATACTTTTCAGCCTCAACTTGTGTTCTATTACTGAATGTTTTTTCCCAATCAAAACCAACGAATTTAATATTTGATTCATAGTCGATTTTGATTTTTGGAACTGTAGTTGAAATATCAGCTGTATTATAACTGCGCCCAGTAATCACAACACCGCGGCTATTTGTAAAATAAAATTCCGTTCCTTTGTGATTCTCAACAGATGCCAATAAGCGCGTTGAATGAGTCAATGAACCCTGAATGGCATTAGCACCATCTGGTGATCCTGTACCACAACCATCAGCATGTACAGATAAATCTGAATAAGTGAGTGCGGAAAGATCAATACCGACACCCTGAGAGTTCGTAACATAAAGATTACGCCCTGTTACTGATGTACCGGATGTAATCCCAATACCAAGTGAAACCGTATTATCCGTCAAGATATTGTTAACTTGGGACATCCAGCAATCAGTTTGAAAATACCCTTTATCACACCCAACTGCCCGCAGGTCATTTCGACTTCCATAAATATTTGCTCGCAAATAAAAGCCATAACCTGTTCCAGCAACTGAACCGTATCGATAAACTGAAATACCTTCGACACGATCATACATACCATATAAATCACCATCTTTAGGGCACACAAAAATAACTGCATCAATATTATCCGTAAGATAACCACTACCCACATGATTAGTCGTAGTTTTGATGAATTCAGTTGCTCCACGACCTGCACCTATCAATTTTGGTACTCGATAGTAGACAGAAGTTCCTTGTGCAGTATGGATTTTAGAAATGATAATAGGATTAGTTGTTCTAAAAGTGCCTGTCCCAATTTTAACAGTACGAGGTAAATTGAATGATGCTGCATAATACAGCGCCTGATTCACTGCAGCACAAGACCATACAAATGTTGAATCTTGGCTTAGCCCATAATTCTCAGCATCAATTTCAGAACTACCATCAATACGAACCCAACAACCATTTCCTGTATTGGCAGGGCTATAATAAGTATTAAAGTTAGTAAAAGTCGGTAAATTTATTAATGGATCAATAGTATATCCACCATCATGCTTACTTTTACTTTCTGTTCCGCTCCATACGAATAAACCGCCACCAGTCCTAGGATTTTTTAATCCAGACATTGGGGTATGATAGGATAAAACTCTAACTATCTGTCCCTCTTCTCTTGGGACCACACTAATAAGATCATTAAGTGTTTTAACCACCTGAATAGTTTTATCATTAATCTGCTTCTGATTCTCTGAACCATCAATTACATCTGTTGCGTTTACTGTTGCCATTCTTAGTTACCTTTATTAATTAGAAACAAAGTTATTTATTCGAATATCACATTTTGATTGACTTAATTTGTAAACTTACATAATTCACTCACCATATACACCTAACAAAAAAGCACCCCATCGGGTGCTAAGTAACTAATTTAAATTAACCTTCAGAAGTACTCTGAGTAATCTGATTTGTGTAGTTCCAGACTGTGTTTTCCCATACATCACGTACAGCGACACGAATGTAATATGGGGTTGTTGGTTGTAAGCCTCCAAAAGTAGTTGTTAAATCTGTGCCGGTCCACGAAGGCGGTATTTGTGTAGGATCGAAATTAGAAGTCGTGCTGAGCCATACTGCATAATCTTTCAGGTCTGGCACTTCGCTCGGTACCCAATTCACTGTAATAGAATCTACCGTTGCAGCTGTATAAACATTTAGGAGTACTGGCGGTACCGGATTACTAATACTTAGTTCAGCATACGTGCTGATCTGGTCGCCGTTCTTACTTGCTACACGGATTGTATAAGCTCGGCCTATTCCATCAGTTTTAGCCTCTTCAATCGAATAGCTATAATCCGTATTTGTTGTATCAACTTCACGAATCATTGCACCATTCGACCAGACTTGTACCCGATAGCCATCTGCACCGCTTGAACTTTGCCATTGGACTTTAAAGGTAGAACCAACAAACGGCGATTGAAGTGATAAGCCCTTCACACCCGCAGGACGTCCACCCGATAAGGTATAGCTATAAGCCGTAACTTCATCAAGTGTTTGCTCTTTACGTTCTAGGCCATTAAAACTGGTGAATTTTAAGAAGATCTGTTTACCCACTAGATTTTCATTATATGGATATACAAAAATAGCCCGATCAAGGCGTACAAAAGGTTCACCAGCGCTATGAATCTGAGCATCGTCAAAGCGTCCACGCAGAACATCACTTAAGGTATAAAGACCAGATCCGTTTAATGTGGCTACCTGATAATTAAAATACTCGTCACCGACTTTACAAAGCGTTTGATCGACTTGAGCATCTTGTAAGGTGCCGCTGAAGATTCGACTTGCTGTATTAAGCTCAACTTGAAAAGTGGTATCATCTGCATCAATGGCCGTTACAAGTTGACCATATCGTGCGGATCCATAAATAGTCCCGATCATTTCATAAGTCGTATTATCAAGGCTGGCCCAAACGTTACAACCACCCCAATTAATGCCACCTGACACAGCCACCCATACTTGATTCTTTCCATCAGTTAAATCTAACGGAGGTTCAAAGATAGCTGGAGCATTCACATTACCTGGCTCTTCATTACCGCCTTGATAACCATTAGAAGCTTGTGAATCGTATTCAATGGCAGATCTTGAACCTACGGCAAGTTCCTCAGCCGTGATAGTTAATTCACCGAACTCATCTTCCTCAATACGTGTAATACGTACAGGAAATTGATCTAAGCCTAATGCTTCATCTGTGATAGTGACGATATCCATAGGCTCTAACCGGCAGTACTTCCAACCTAAGGTAAACTCGTATTCATTACGCACATACAGCAATCGTTGTAAGCGAAGCTGCGCCGCATGGCGGGCTATTTTGGGTTCACAAAAATAATGGCTTTCTACTGGATCTTCAGTCCTTAAACCAAACATCTCAATATTTGCTTGGTCCTTGGCTTCAGTCGTTTCTGTGTTGTACTGATTGTATCGGTTGATGTATTCAATCTGCACATGATTATAGGCATCCGTATCACGGCTACGGCGTACTCGTACCGGCTCATCGTCACTAATAAAATCATCATCAGTTAAGTGATAAACAGGCGTGAGATCCGGAGTAAAGGTAACGCCATTTCCTGTAATTGCAGAATCACCAAATGAACGGATCTTTAAACCGTCTGGACTTGGTACCACAGCACAATTTACAGCTTCTACAATCTCGTTGATTGTTTCATAGGCTGCCCGTTGCTCTGTAAAGGCTGGGCTGATTAAAAGATTGGCAGCTCGGCAATAAGTGCGGAACTCTTCTAAATCAGCCATGTTTAAATTTGGTGCTGCCCCATGGCGTGGATGCGTAATAAAGTCTTCAATCACATCAGCCGGGTTAGCATCGTCAATAGTTTCTGACAGAGTAATTGTGCTAATCACTTCAAAGTTATGATTTGAAAGGCTCGCACTATTTCCCATCTCATAATTAGCACATGCTACATATCCCAAAAATGGATAGTTAATTGCCTGATCCGGATGCTTTGAAACTAACCACCCCCACGGAGGGTTATTGTTCCCATCATATAATTCAAACTTTAGCTGGTCGATTGGATCTAGCGTAATAGAGCCTTCCAGCTTAGTTATGTACTGATCTTTATCAACCCATATCAGACCAATCTTTTTAATCTGGTTCTCACATAACCCCAGCATGAGTGAAGCACTATAACTAAATGTTGTATTGCTGGTTTTAGTACTCCCCCCCTTACCGCCTGATTTCTCAACAGTAGTGTGAGGCGTTGCTAAGAAATCACCGTACCAAAACATATTGGCAGCTACACGGGTTTTGCCATAAACCAAAGGCTGACACAGCCCGTAAGCTGATTGTTGAATCCGCATAGAGTTAATACGGGTATCAGTAGTACTAATCGTGGTACCGCCAAATAATCCACCCATTTATTTAAGCCTCTTCATACGAAAAAACCCGGCAATTCGCCGGGCTAAACTTCCTTTAGTTCCATCTTGGATAATCACTCCCTGATGGAGATAACTGTGAATGACCTGCGGCCACTCAATGACAATTGCGCCATGACTAATGCACTTGCCAAATTGATATAAAACGATGTCACCCGGTTGTGGTGGTCCTTCAACTGGATCACATACACCTAAGATAAGTTCTAAATAACGCTGCCCCATCTGATGCAGGTGCCAGTCTGGAGGATATGGCCGCGGATCCAAATGCTCCATGAGGCCTACTTTCTCATAGACCTCACAAATCAAAGTACCGCAATCCACACCAACACCCTTAACACGTCCTTGGTGATGATATGGTGTACCTAGCCACGTAAGCGCCTCTTGAACTGCTTCAATATTTTTCATGATTGATGGCCTTATTTAGCTGCACTTAAAATTGGTTGTTCTAGGCGGTTCGCATACCAAACTTGGCCTTTATCACTTGGGTGCAATCCATCAGGCATTCTTTCACTTCTGAAAGTTGCATTATCATCTGGATGAAAACCAAAATTCTTGTGTCCGGACCAAACAGGGACACCGTAGTAATCACACACATCTACAATCGCTTTATATTTCTTATCAATATCCTCGGTTGCTCCGGTTGGTGTAAACCTAAAACCAGTTCTCGGAATTTGTGAAATAAACAACATGCGAGCATTCGGATATTTACTTTTTAAGCCAGCAATCAACACATGAAGTGCACCATAAAATGTTTCATTTGTGCGATCCGCAAAAGTACCAAGATTTCCATTCACTCCATCAATACGGTCATTTGTACCCGCAGCAATTGTGATTAAATCAAAATCCGCATCATTAGGCAGTGATGTATATGACTGCGATAGAATAGGAGCAGGACCTACAGCCCCCGTTCCTGCAATGATCCAAGCCCCAGAAAAGGCATGTTTAGTCAGTGTTGCACTGTAACGGTCTGCTAATACATTTGCATAACTACGATTATCAGTATTGTTTAAACCGTATGTGATTGAGTCACCAATTGCAGCCCATTTTTTTCCCGTTAAACCAGTTCCCGGTATTTGAATAGCTGCAATTTGCTGGGCCAAGTAGTCCGTAATATCAGTAGTTGCTACTTTCTTCCATGCCCCCCCCCATGTTGAACCTAGTGGCTGATAATAAAATTCACCCGTCCATGTCACAAAGATTCTATGGGTATAGTAACCAGCTCCAGAACCAATATTTTGGAAAATCCCACCGCGTGGTGTAGGCGGTCCGTTCGCACAAGTTGCAAGCACCGTATCAGTGATTGAGTAAACACCCGGAACATTAAATGCATTAAAGTCGATTGCGGAGGAAACAACTTTCGGCTTTAAGTCAGAAGACTTAACATATGTATCCCATGCAACCCAAACGTCTTTATAGGTTCGTGAAGTATCTACATTATCGTATGATCTAAAACGCTGTGTTGTAAGATATTCACCCCCTGAACCCTCTACAACAAACGTCCCTCCCGAAAGGACTGGCGGTCTGTTTGTACACTGCAAAAGAATTGCTGTTGTTATCGTATAAGTACCTGAAGCCTTATAAGTATTAAAATCAATTGGCGATGTAATTGGTTTGGCTTTTATATCGCCAGCTTTAATCACGTTTTCCCAAGAGCTCCAGACATTTGTACGCGTTCTAACGGCCTCTTGATTGTCTACTGTGCAGAAACGCTGCCGAGTAAAGTAATCTTCTCCAGAACCTTCAACTATTAAAATTCCCCCAACATTAAAAGGAGGCTTGTTAGTTGCGTTATTAAAATCGTTATTTGATATTTTGTGCTGACCGGGAATAATCTGTGTATTGAAATCTATCTGACCAGACAAAGTGGCCGCTTTGAAATTCGGATTGGCATTAGCAAATGTCTTCGCTTGATCTAGATCACCTAAGTTTGTAACTTTCCAATAATTCCCATCCGCAGAACCAGCAGGTTTATCCCAAAACCAGACCTTTCCTGTGTCTAAAGCTTTAGCGTAACTTTGGCTTTCTGCTGGTCTAGTGGCTGTTAATAGTGCGGTGGATGAGTAAGAAGGACTTTGCAATTCAATTGGTTTTACAAAATCAATAATTACGCCCAAATTAGTTTTAAACTGGGCCTCTGTGACCGTAGGCCCAATTAAGGCATTTTTATCAGGAAGTGCCATAATATATTTCCCAAATAAAAAACCCTGCGATTTGCAGGGCTTTGATTGAATATAAAATTGTTAAATTGAAGTTTCTGGAACTGGGACGAACGGCGCACCACGAAAGCGAGCACGGTTATTAAAACGATTCGTACAGGTATCAAGACGCTTATCGCAACCCGGATAAACACGGATTGCTTCGCCAATTTCTGGCATCTGTAGTAACGGTAACGTTAAGAGCAAAGAACCAGCTTCATGTAAGCGCACAGTTCTTTTAATCCCAATATTTACTCCTTCTAGAAATTCCACAACACCTTGGGTAAACCAGCCTTGAGGTTGACTTAAATCACAAAGTATTTGGCTAGGCGTACTTTTTGCTGCAATTGTCGTATTAACTGCAAAATCAGCACTTAATAAGCCACAAGCACTATCGAACAAGGTGTTTAAGCATCCTGGTGTATACAAGTTTCTTGGCATTTGAAGTTTTAAATTATCAACATCTGAAACTACGCTTGCATTAATTACATATCGATCAAGTTCTGGCTCAACAATCCGTCCTTCAAACAACACAATAGTGCCGGCACTAGTATCTGTTGGCGTATACATATCCATAAATATGCGTTCCAACTTAAGCCGAGCGCCGTCTAATATGCCGTTGTGAAAAGCCTGAGCTACAGGCACATCACCGAATTTCGTGCTTTCATTTGTCTCAATCGTGATTGATAAATTATCGACTTCAATACCTAAAGAAAGACTAGTTCCATCTCGGCTTATGATAGGACCATCAGCACGAAATTCTTTCCCCTGTACCGTCAAACTAAAATCATAACTTGTATAACAATACTCAATGCCCTGAATTGTTGTGATGGTATAAAGATCGGCCATGATGAACTGATCAGCATCAAGCAAGGCGATAAGTTGTGGTGATGCTTGTCTCATATCTTAGTTCCTAAGGATCCGATTAACTCGACCTTTCCAGCCTTCCAAAGTTTGTGCATGAAGTTGACATACTGCTGTGTGTCATCTTTAAAGCGGCATCGATAATAGAAAGTACCCATTACATTTACTTCTATACCCTCTTCAATTGGTTCTGAAAGGACGTATTTACCGTCACTCGTTACCTGAGCCGATGCGTTATTCCACATAAGCTTTTCTTGGTTTGAGTTCCACATGGTTTTAACCGGTGTTTGATTCCACATATTGGGATCAACTTCACCAATAATCTGCTCCTCGGTATTACCAAGGGGCAATTGGCTTGTATACATATCCTTGTATAACTGGAATGAAGTCGCGGTCCCGTCCCCAACAAATGTGCAGTTAAATTCATTGTCCTCAGGCATCTTATAAAGAAATGAATCAAATGCTCCACGACGTTCTAAATAAAACCCTTGTAGTTGCTGCAATTCTTTTCTCCCCTTATTTTCACGCAAGAAAGCGTAAGACAACGAGATTTCATATTTCGGTGCAGCCTGAAAGCTCGCACGGAGCTCTCGGCCATTAATTGAAGTCATGATCTTGGTATTGAACATGGGGGTTAATGAGGTATCCCACTCAAGACCGGGTAATTCTGGAAATAAAACGTTAGACACTTACACCCCCTTATTTACCATTCTTACCGAATCCACGCGCGTAACTATTTAATCCACTAGCGACCGCACGACCATTTCTCTTTAATAATCGTTCAATGCTTTTTGCATCTACTGCACTAATATTAATGGTCGGTCCCGCACCTCCGCCTTCAGCTGCTGCAGCTGCTCCAAAACTTGCACCGCTACGCATGGCTTTACCCATTTCACGAATGGTATTTGCATGTTGTGAAGGTAAAACCATTTCTTCTTCATGCAGCTGGGTAACTGGATTTACACCTGATGGAATGTCGTAACCGCCTCGAGCAGATTTGATCTTGCCAGCTAAACCAGCAACTAAACCGAACGCAGCAGCACCCGCACCTACGGCAAGAATTGGTCCTATGTATGGAATAGCAACCATAGCTTTAAATGCACCTGCCATAGCTTCCCATGCCGACATCATGATTCCCTTGATTGCTTCAGCTGCTTTTAATCCCAATCGAGCTAAACCACCAGCAGCAGTAACACTGGTACGTGTTGCTTCTCCTGCAATTGTTGCTCCCGTTTGAGCCGCTTGGCCAGATGCTTCGGCCGCCGTTTCAGCACCAACGAAACCAAGCTTTCGAGCTAACTTAATCGCTTGGATTCTGAGCCAGCCTTGAAGCTCTTTAGTAGCTGATTGCAATGCAAATGCGCCCATATCGGCTAGAACGGCTTTAGTGGCATTACTCCAAGTCAAAGTACCATTCATAAGTGACTGAATGCCCTGATCCCACAAGTTAGCTAAACGTGATGTGAACCCACCGAACTTAGCCTCAAAGTCTTTCATTTCCGCATCACTGATTAAACCCATAGATTTAGTATCAGCAACTTTCTGATCTGTCTCTAAGTCTGAAATGTTGTTTGTGATTTGGTTTTGATTACCCTGTTTGCCTGTAATACTGGTTTGCTCGTTCTCAAGTGCTAAACGCTCTAAAAGACCTTGCCGTTTAATTTCACGTAATTGATCTTCGAGCTGTTTCTCTAATTGAACTTTGCGAACATTTGAAATTTTCTTGGCATCAAATTCAGCTTGGATCCGTGCCGCTTCAATTTCATAAAGGCGCTGTGCTTGCTGTTGATAATTGTCGATCTGTTCTTCACGAGCTTTTTTGTATTCCTCAAACTCTTTTGAACGTATAGCAATGATCTTGTCTGAGGCATCCTTTTCGGCTTTGACTTTGGCAGCGGCTTTTTCATCGGCAGTCATCTTAGATTTTTCAATCTCATCTAATGCCTTTTGTAGATCTAAAGCGATTTTCTTTTCTTCAGATGCATATTTATACCGAATATCAGCAAGTGCTTTAGCTGCTTGTTCAGCTTGGCGCACAGCATCAGATTTACCCTGCTTTGCCTTATCCGACTTACCTCCATCTGGATTGAGTGCCTTATTTTGTCCGATACCAGAAGTAACCCCTTTACTGCCACCTCTACTACCAAGTTGAGCATTTTGGATATCTATTTTGGCTTGAGATAAACGATCAAATGAGGGTGTTCCACTAAAGATATTAGAAGCTGAATTAATTGCGGCTTTGGTGGTACCAGCAATATCAACCACAGTATCTTTGGTTTCAGTCCAGATTGCCTTCACGCCACCAGCCAGAGCCTTACCTTTAGCCAGGATCCCATCCGCATTTACAAAGTTTACGGCAGTACTTCCAATAGTCCTTAGATTACTCATCACACCAGACATTAAACGCACAAGATTTTGTAATCCAGCTCCAAGCCCTACAATAACGACTGCCACGCCCTTGGCAACTGAGCCTAATGTCTGAATAACTCCGGTAAATGCTCCACCTTTTGTGGTGCCATTCATAAAATGACTAATTACACCGCTTAAAGCTGGCATCACTGCTTGAGCCAATTGATTTTTTAAGCCGGTGTACTGCATTTGAAGTACTTCAGTTTGAGCCTTTAATTCAATGGATTTTTGAATTGCCTCTTCACCAGTAATAATCCCTGCTTCTTCCATAGCAGACTGGTATTCTTTCCAAAGCTTACCGCCATCTTGCAAAATCGGGATTAATCCAGTGAGATCCGAGCCCATGCTCTCAAGATAGAAAGACATTTGCTGCTGATTGACTCCAGCTTCTTCCAGCTTATCTACATAAGTCTGTAAGGCTTCCACACCATCCATCTTGGACATTTCTTCAGCGAGTTTTTTAGCACCCTCAGCGCCAGACTCCGTTTTAACGGCGATTTGCTCAAAAAAATCTTTAGCCCCACCAGAACCTACTGATGCAAACTCACCGATCTTTTCGTTGAAGTCTTTCATCATGTCTGAGAGTTTTTCTTGTGAAAAACCTAATGTTTGTGCCGCGCCAGATAATCCCTGAAATGACTGTATTGAGGTATTTGCTAAGGCTGAAAATTTGGCGAGTTCAACATTATTATTAGCTACTTCAATTGCCAATGTTGCTAAACCCGCTGTAGCTGCTACGGTACCACCTACTGCCAGCCCTGCTACTGCACCCGCAGCAACTAGTGCACCACCACGCAGAGCTCCTAATTTGGAAGTAATACCATCAAAAGCAGAACCTAATCGTGACCCACTTAAAGCATCTCCAATCTGTTTATTAAACCCGTCTGCAATTGATTTTGAAACATCATCAAATTGGCGTTTAATGCCCGAAAGATTAAACTTAAAGTTCACACCTTTAGTAGTATTTTCGATTTGCTTGGCAGAATCACTGACAATTTTTTCAGCATCATCCATGCCTTTTTTCAGCTCAGAGGTCTTAGCACCTACATGAACCTCTACGCGGTTATTCGCCATTTCAGTTTTCCTCAGGCATAAAAAAACCCACTTCTTAGAGTGGGTTCATATTAAAATTTAAAATAACTTTAAAATTTCAGACGTATATTTTCTTCAGCTTTTTTAGCCTTAAGATATTCATCAAGATCTTCTTGGGTTACTTTAGAAATATCAACATAACTAAGCGAACCGCTTTCCAGATCAATATTATATTTTTGAGATAAAAGCTTATTATAAAGCGATCTACTTGAACCAGTCTCAGAGTTTAAAAGCGTGCATAAATGACCAATAATCGCTAAGTCTACTTCCGATTGCTCTCCCTTCACAAAAGCTTTCAATTGCGCATCTCTAAATATATCTTGTGTTACTTCCCTAACAAACTTTTTATATTTCGGACTATTATCTTCAGCGGCTAACTGAATAGTTTCAAGAGGTACGGTAGTATGCCATAATGATTTTCTTAGTTCACAAACAAAGACTAAATCATTGGTTTTTAGATCTTTTGTTGCTTTATTTTTTATTAATTTATCTATTTTATAAGAGTTGCTTTCATATTCCTTTGAGTGTTCATTTCTGTCATATTGCATATAAAGATAATTCCCAACTATATAAAGAATTGCAGAAAGAGCTAATACAAGAATTCCTATTAATATTTTATTAATCATATTTGATACCCTATAAACGTATTAACAAAGATACCAAATTGATTATTTAATGTCTCTTAAAAACTCTTGGGCGGTATTAACCGCCCTGTGGAAAATTGCTTAAAACCTCAATTAAATCGTCATCGTTTTCTGATTCAGTATTAACTGGCTGACTTTCATTAATTCCCGTAAAAGCTTCCAAGATACGGCAAAGCCTTTGTACTCCGATATTTGTGGGAGGGTTACTTTGCTGATACGCACTTAATGCTCTTAATCTAGGCAGATCCATTTCATTACGTACATAGTCGTAATCTTTACCTATGGTCAGCACTAAATGCGTGTACAGCTCCTCCCAGTTTATTCCCCCAAGCTTTCACCTGCCGGTTTACCTGTACCGGTATATTCCAAGCCTGAGGTTTTAGTTACTAGTGATAAGACCTCTTCCATGTTAGCCATATCTAAGAGCTCATCCGAAACATAGTCACGGGTAATATCCGGATAATTTCGCTTTAAACAGATATGAGCCATGTCTACAATTACGGACACAGGGACATCATTTGAGCTTAACTGTTCTTGAAATCGCTCAAGAGTTCCTAGTGGAGCCGGAGCAAAAATCCAAGTCTGACCAGCAATTTCTTTACTATTACCACGCGGGTTTTCAACTTGCTTAAATTGCATCTGGCATTACTCCGATAAATCGATTTTGAAAACACGGTTAAGATCATCAGCCATAGGCTGGAATTCAAACTCAGGAATATCGTAATCGTCCTGTTTTGAACTAAATCCAAGTTTGTTACTGGTACAACGGAAGAAATTCATGTGCATGAACTTGCCTTTGTAGTCGCGTTGCAGGTCAACGGCAAACTCAGGGGTATAGCCCATATCTAAGTTAGATACGGTGATTGATTTCGCACCCGCCACCATTGCTGAATAACGGAAGTTAATAAATACCGTTTTACCTGCATCGGCTGTCGCAAATGTATAAGCACCAGTTGCCGCATCTACACTGTATTGACCTGTTGTTGGTGCTGAAGCTACACGTTTAAGTGGGATTGCTTTCGCATCCGTTACGCCTAGATCCTTTACGTACGTACCGCTATTAGGAACAACCGGAGTAACTGAACCACCAGCCGGAATAACTTCACCATTAATGGTTTGTGATACTGTTTCAATTCCACCCTCAGCAACCACGCCACCAAAGAAAATGGAATTTAATAAGGTTCCGTTAATTCGCCCGAATGATGCTTTGCCTTTAATTGAGCCTTTACCACGTGCAGCATCTACGGCGAACTGTCCACGGCCAAAGAGTTCTTTTAAATCGAAACTAATATCGACACCAACAGACTGTAATACCCCTACTTCTACAGGCGTAGGATTACTAATCGGTTGCCCATAAACATCTTGAATCGGTGTAGCAAAGATCTTGCCGGCACCAAATAAATATTGAGCCATTTATTTTGACCTCTCTAAAATGACAAAACCGCCATCGAGGCGGTCATTAAATGAATGTTTTGTTAATTGGTGGTGAGAATCCGGATAGGAATAATTGCAATCGCCTGATCATCCAGCATATTTTCTACTGCTTCATAAACTTCGATTGTGCCCTCGATCCAGCAATGCTCTACCAAACCACCTAAGGTTTGATATTCGCTGAAATCCGGATGGTCTGGCTGAATAGCTTCACGTACACGATCGATGAAAATATTCATCTGTGATGATGGAGGTTTAGCTCTATCAACCTCATGGATATAGAGATAGACCTCAGCGGCTAGTTCAACTTTTGAATCTAAACCATGTACTGGTACTTCTTGCTGATTACCTTGAGTAATAAACATGGCTGGTCGTTCGTCTGGTGTCACATTATTAAAATGACGTAAACGGCGACTTACCGTAACCAATCCTTCTACGTTTGTACTTAACCGATCAAATAACGCTTGATAGATTGCTTCGCTATTCACCTGCTAAACCTCGCTCAATTGCTGCATCAATATTTTTTGGCACAATCTTGGCCACAATATCCAGTGAATCACGCATGAAGCGTAACTCTCTAAAACGAACATTCCGTGAGTGAGCCTTAATATTGACTTGAACCGGTGATATAGGTCGGCCAAAAGCCTGCTTAATAGTTCTTAAATGGGCTTTAACCCCCAAAGAACCATTTAAGCCAAACTCATGAGCAAAGGCATAAGGCACCAAAGCACCGCCAGCTCCTACCGTTCCCTCTATCGAATCCTTATCCTCATCCACTTTGGACGAAACGGAACCACGTAAGCGGCCAGACTGAACTTTTAGCCGTTGACCACTCAACATGTCTTCCTGAACAATCCGCTGTAAGCGCAAAGTAAGAGCGTTAATCGTGCGTCTTATTTCAAACCTAACGTGATTATTCATCTCATCAAAGTTGACTTGCTTATCAACACGATAATCGCTCATAGCTTAATTACTCTTTAGCAGAGGCTGTCGATTTCTTTGGTTCAACCACTTCGACAAAACGCTCAAAACCTAAGGGCTTTAAAATATGGATAATGTCATTATCAGATTCTAAAACGCCGTTTTTGATATCTAGGTTTTGACCAGCAATAACGATTTTGGTTGGCTTGTAACCTTGGGGTGCCTGATATTTAAAAGGCATGGGATTCTCCTATACAACAAAAGCACCAACGCCTAAACGATTAGGGTTTGTACCTTCATCATCGATTGGAACGGAATTTTTTAACGCAAGGTAGCGCTGGCCATACATGCTTAGATCATAGAAAGCTTCTTTCGATGATCGTGAATAACTCACACTTTGGCCCGCAATTGTCATACTCGAGGCGGTACCAAAAGCAGCACCATTGCCGCTAACAGTACCAACTTTAAGAATGTGTGCTGCATATAGACCTACAGCACGCTCCTTTAATGCACCAAACTCAATTTGAGATACAACCAAATCTGCTTCTTCTAATGCATCCTGAATCTTTGCATCAGACAAATTGACTAAACCCGTATCCGTAGAGAATTTCTGGCGAAACGTTTGTACGTCCATAGATCCACCTTATTCCTTAGCCTGATCTAACTTCGCCTGTAGCTGCTCAAGTGTTTCATCATCACTGAACGTTACTTCAAGCGCTGTTAATTCAGCTTTCACGGCGGCCAAAGCAGCTTCATCTGCTGCCTTAGCAGCGTCACTGGCTGCATCCGTTTGCTTGCTACCTTTACCACCACGGCCGCCTGTTTTACCTGCTGCTTTTGGTTCTTCATCTGGGATTTCCTGAACTTCAAGCTCACCTTTTTCAACGAGTGATTTAAAGGCTTTACCTTTTGAAATACGTGTGAGATCCGCAGCACTAACTTCCACAGTTTGACCCTGACCAACTTGAATCCCATCAAAAGAAAAAGCGGCCTGAGAGCCGCTGTAAGTAATTTTTGGCATGTTTAGTTTTCCTTATTCAACATCGTAGTAGCGGAGAGAATCGACACGTTTTAAATAGACACCTTCATACATATAGTGACCTGGTGTACGCATCACATAATTGATAGGTTGAGCTGCCAAGAATTCCAGTTCATTACAACGGAAAGTAATGCAGCCTGGATCACGGCGATAAATAATGCTGCGGTCTGTCCCGCCTTCGCCTTTACCCTCAAGCGTACTTTCAGAAGTAAACATTAGTGTCTTACCTTGCATTGCAAAGGTGTTCTTTTCCTTAATGTATTCAAGAAAAGTCTTACCTGCTGAATCTGGAACGATACGGCTAGCGAGAATAGTGAACTTATTCTCAGGCATCACGAAAGTATCAGGCTGAACACTGCTATCAAACTTAGATGCATTGGTAGCGCCTTTAATTGCCTTGTTAATGTCTGCAAGAACCGCTTCAACTGTAGCTGTTGCATAATCTAATGTTGAAGTAATGACCTCTACACCTGTCTGATTATAAAACCCCAGTAACCCTGTTTCAGGTTCACCAAACCAAGCCACATCACTCATGTGGTTTTCATAAGCCAGACGAGCTGCTGCGACTTTGTCAGTTGTTAGCTGGATACCGGCTTTTAAGGCTGCTGCAGCATCAAAAATACTGATTTCATAACCAATAACACCAGGCTGTACGGTGAGTTTCACTTCGTCATACATCACTTCTGCTAATGGCACGTCATTACCTTGACCTGAGAAGCGCTTACCACGTCCTACACCTTTCTTACGCTGCAAGACACTTGCTGAACCAATAACTGCACCTTCTAAGCCTTCGATTGGTAAATACTTGGCATATGCTTGAGCTTCAGCAAGTTGCGGTGTCATTTCATCAATTGATTCAAGCTTTAACAGCAACTTGGCAAAGTTATCTAAATTAAAGGCATCACCTACAGCAATTTGCACCCCATGTGCAACGGCCGATAGACGAATTTTCATCTGTTCTAATTGTTTTGACATTGATTATGCTCCACGTAATCGAAGGATTGCCAAGCCATCTGGACCCGTAATAGTTTCCCATGAGGCATTAGGTAGTTCTGTCGAATCTAATGCTGCAGAAGAAAGTGATCCAAGCGGCGCTTGCGCTGTAGGGTTTGCGGTACGCACATATACCTTTGCATTGATATCAATCACTGGTGCTGAAGGCTTCACCCAAATAGAACCAATTTGCATGATCGGTGCACAGTCTTTCGCTTGATAGGCTTCTTTACCTAAGGCGTTTTTTCCTGATTTGACGACGTGTTGTAAAACCACCACACCAAACTTTGTATTAGTAGCACCAGTTACCGCAGTAACAGTCTTGCCATCAGTGGACTGAACCACCACTTCACCGTCACTTATCACGGTATTACCCGCGACTGGTAAAGATAAGATTTCTTCAGGCATGTGCAAACGAGCACGCATACCCGGAATAGCTTGAGGGGTTAAAGACATTCTCTTTTCTCCAGTTGATTAGAAGCTTTGTTTCCAGGCTTCTTTTTTGTTGTTAGGTTTAGGTTCCCCATCCTCTGGTTTGCCATCGCCTGCTTGAATGTTTTGTTGCTTATGCAGTGCATCACCTACTGGATTAGATGGGTGTGTACCTTTCACAGCAGACAAAGCGCGGAAAGTTGTATCGATCTGATCGGGCTTTGCATCCCCTACTGATACGCTGCCCAATAAAGCAGTTACTAAAGCATCACCCGCTTTAGCCGCAATTACATCGCGCTTGATTTGCTCACATGTGCAGCCTTCAGTTTTAACTGTTGGCACCAATGCTTTAGCATCGGCAATCACAGCAGCACGTTCTGTTGCCGCTTGTTCAAGCTTTTCTGGCGTCATCTGGTTCTTTTCCAGATCACCGACTTTTTGCTCAAGCGTAGTTTTATCGGTATGCAATTGATCTACGACCGCTTGAACAGCGTTCAATTCATCACCGATAGAAAATTGCTTATCACCGACTTTAAGCTTTGCAGCTTTTAAGTTATCGATTTGCTCTTGCTGGATCTTTAATGCATCTGCCAAAGGCTTGTTATCGCCAATGTCAAAACGCATACCGTTTACAATTACTTCCATTGTTTTCCCCTCTGGTGGAGTTTGCTTTTGGTCACCGATACGGCAATCACCACCACAGCGACCGTATTTAACGAGTGCTACATGATTGCCAATAAAGTTAATAAATTTTGCTTGGTACACTGTGCCGTCTGGCGTAGTACCCTGTTCTAGAACTAATGTGGCTCCATAACCCAGCGACATTTCTAATCGCTCGTTGTTCTGGATTAAATCAATGCTGTCTTTATCTTTAATGAGCAGATCACCCAATAGATATTCGCCTTCTTGGCGGACATTCTCACAATAGCCAATGTGGTAGTCCTTCCAATTAGCAGCATTAATTTCATTCTTAGGTGGGTGATAATCAGTAGTGTCTACCCCATCCCAACTTTTGATAGCTTCTGATTTAAAAAGTTCTTCTGCAGGTGTGTAGACGTTAATAGTCTGATCTGCTGAAAAGCCTTCTAAGTTTGGAAACTCATATGCATAGTACTGGCGTACCTGAGGTGCTTTACCCAAGCGAACGTTTACGCATTTCAAATAACCTTCTGGGGTAAATGAGCGTGTGGATTCACTTGGAGCAAAGTCACCTACCTTAAAGCGGTAAATGTTTTTCATAAATTGCGCCCAATAAAAAACCCACCGAGTGGTGGGCTTGTGATCTATCTTAGATATCTATGGGTATTCCTGTTCTAATCAAATACTCAGAACCAATGAATTCAGGATAAAAGAAAAAATCTTGTGGCATGTCCTCAAATCCTCGTAATAGAATCTTTCCATCCATACCTTGATATTTAGTACTGAGATATGTTGGGTCTAAAATTATTCCCCCTGGCAACGTTAACCAGCAATGTAAATTTATGGGCAAATTAGCTTGCCCTAACTCTAATTGTTTTAGCCTTATATCCATAGGCTGATAAAACTCCTTCACATTATTATGAATTACATGCCCAATTGTTATTAATGCATATTCCACTTTGAAAAAATCGTTAACAAAGTCTTTAAGCCAATGTGACACTTTAAAGCAGTTACCTGTAACTCCCACATTCTTTTTTAAGCGATTTTCTAAAAACGATAAGAAATCATAGAAATCACTACTTAATTCCAATCTATTGTGATCTAAAGAAAAGTCTTTAGAAATCAAATTAAGCTCTTTACTATGCTCACATGCTTTTGTTAAACATGAAATGTAATCTAGTTTCAATTTTATGTTTTTCGTAATTAAGATAAAAAGACTATACCAAAATATCCTCGTAATTAGGCAATGCAGTACAACGACACCGTATAGGCTGACCAGGATGTCCACCCGCTGGAGGGGAATCCCATCTAAAGGTTTGGCCTTGCTTATGTTGATGGTCTGGCCTTACACGCTCATCTTTAGCCGTTTGCCATGTATATGTCTCAACACCCATTGAAAGCTGTCTGGCTTTGTTGATCTGTCCATTGATCTTACCCATCTGATCACTAGCAATAAGCCGTGCACGAAAATCTGTAGACTGCCCTAATGCCTTAATCTCTTTAGCTAGGTCTTCATTAGTTTGACCAGTCTGCAAAGCATTCGTTATTAATGTCTCTAACTTGTCTGCATATTGCTGAGGAATAGACTTAATCAAACTAACGTTTGAAGTTATATTGAGGTCTACTTCGTCCTGAATATCTGCAGCACGATAGAACGGCGTGAGATCCACACCAATAATCGTTTTGGTGTGCTCTGCAATTTGCTTGTCCACTTCCTTTTGGGTGTCAGTCACAACCTTTGTAGCTAACGGTCTAGAAATCTCAACCACATACTTTGTCAGCTTCTCTCGAAACGAAGCCATCATGTCGGAGAACCATGCATCACCGATATTCTCGCCAACCGTAGGAATAACTAATTCCTTTGTTTGTTCCTGACAATATTTAGATATAGCTAGCAATTGCCGTGTGTAATAAAGCTCTACACGGCGATTTACTTTTACTGGTCTAGGTTTAGAAGCCTTACGGCCTTTCTTACTCTTCTTCGCTTGCTGGAGGTGTGGTTTCAGCATCTGAATGATCGTCGACATTTAACTTCACCATTATTTCTAGCTCTTTGATATGAGCTTCATCAATCACTGAATAAACGCCATCGATCAGCAATTGTCGGGCTATCTGTGGCTCGGTAATAATGCCCATTTCTAAATACTTGGCATCTCGTTCTGAATTGGCTTTCTCAACTTCTGAACGGACCTTAGCATCTAACTGCCACAATGGATTAAAGACAATACCCAGATTCGGGAACACACGACCGAATGTAGTCTGGCAAATAACATCTAGAATCTGCATCATGAAAGGCTTAAGCATCCACGTTTGCTTGGTTGATATGCTGTCGTAATAGTTCCGTGTGTCATGCTCACCTGTAGCATTCATACCTGCAGGTGATTGACCGAAAAGAATGGTATACGGAATATCGGCAGCACCCGCAGTTTGAATTGAGAATTCCCGCATCATGTCCGGTAAACCGGCAAAGTTATAAGTCTTGGAGTCGTAGTCCTCTTCAGCATCCAGCACGATCATGCCATTTAAACCTTTAAGCAATCCGACACTAAGAAAACGTTCTGCTACGGCTTTCATATCCTCTTTGATTTTGTCCACTAGACCAGGTGTTTTAATCACATCAATTTTTGATTCATGAACAAGACTCGCTGAACCCTTTTTAACGGCAGCATGGTCTAGCAGATCCTCATATACTTCCTGAAGAATACTTTGCGGCTCTTCATTCACGACATCAGCATGGCAGAATTTAATTAAACGGCTATGGTGAATGCGCTGTGGAGCCTTACCATCCATTTGTAGTTTGTAGAACTCAGGTTGCTTTAATAAACCGCCGCAAACCTTAGGTGATAAATACGTCGTCGTATCTGGCTTAATGTACTTTTTCTTGAGTACTGTAAAGAACTCTAAACGACCTACCCCTAATTTCTTTAAATCAAATGGCTGCTCCAAATTACCGCCATCTACTGTCCCTAACAGCACATAAACCACGCCATATAGACGCGATAAGATCAAGCTTGATAAAAGTACCTGGTTCAGTTGAAAAGCTTTACACGCCTCTTCTAGTTTGATTAGGTCTCTATCTTGAATTCCCTCATAAAACCAACCAGCCCGCAACATGTCACTTGCTGGACGGTTCACAATACGTTTGGCCAACCAGTGTTGATATACAGCTTCTAGCTGGTCGTCAGGAATTTCTTTCTGAACAAAATGACCATGTGAAGCCTTATCACGGCTGGTACCAATATTTGAGACAAAGTTTGTGTATGCCCCTGCATCGCCAATTGCATCGGGCTTTTTAGTTTCAGCCATAATTTCCTCTAATCATCAAATACAGTTGGCTTCTTGGCTAATGAATCATTAATGGCATCAATAGTCGGATCCCACTGGTCGTCATGATCATGTGACATGTCAGCCGTGAGCCCTTCGATTTCTTCAATGTAGTTCAAAAGCCATGGTGCTTCTGCTGGCAACCAGACACGGCGCTCTTCAACGTAGAACACCACGTCCATGGTTCGTGTGAGCTTATCTGTATCACGCTGAATTGCCCGAATAGGTAATGTGGTTTGTCTAGATATGGATTGGATCAGTCCGGTACCACTCGATTTATCCTCTACGGCCATATAGCGAAGTTTGCCGATCTTGGCGTTGCTGTCCTTGTGCTTATTGATAAAGGCCTTAGCTTCTTTCAATAGCTCTGGTGCTTCCCATTTGCCGCGCTTCACATCAATGATGTAGAGATTATTATCATAGCCCAAACCAGCACACAAGAACACTGAATAGTCGTTATGCTCTTTAGTCTTTTGCGCGGTATCTGCCCAAATTGCCCGCCATTTAAGAAGTGGTAATTCCTCATAACGGCCAAACCATTCAGCCTTAACAAGATCACCACCCAGCTTTTTAGGGTTTTGCATGTATTGGCTAGCAAAGGTGTAGCGTGACACTGTAGCGCCATCTTTATCTTCCCCACCTTTCTCCAGCTGAAGCAAAGAAAGTAAAGATTCTTTTAACGGCCAATAGCTTTGTCTGCCTTTCTCATCACGCTCAACATCGCGTGGAATTTTGCGCTGTATGTGCTCTGGTAGCTTATTGATGTATTTATCATCGATAAGTGCGGGAATACTGATCTGTTCCCATTCACCAGGTACGTTACCCGTCATCACAAAGTTAGTCGGATCCTCAACGTGCAAACGCTGCATGATCAGAATGATAGGCGTGTCCGATTTAGCTTTACGCGAGTTGACCGTGTTTAAGATCTTTCGATTAGCCTTACGTCTCGCGGTCTGGCTAAATGCATCCTCAGGCTTTAAGGGATCATCCAGAATAATCGCACCGGTAAAGCCTTCATCCGCTAATGTACCGGCACGGCGACCCGTGACCTGCCCACCCATAGAAGCAGAATAAACATGACCAGCGTCATAACCTTCGACGGTAGTTTTCCAGTTTGATTTAGCATCCGTAGCTGTTGAAATTTTTACTGGCCATAGATTTTGAAAGTCTTCTGACTTAACAATATTTCTAGCTGTTGCTGATACATCCTCTACAAGAGATTGCGAGAATGACAAATACAAGAATCGTGAACGAGCATTACGTGCTATACCGCGGGCAATAAGGTTTGTAAGTAATTCAGTTTTACCACTACCCGGTGGAACGTTAATCACTAAGTTTTTAACCTTGCCAGCTATTACCTCGTCAATCTTGTCGGCAATATATTCATGATGCCAATTGACCGAAAACTTAAAGCCCATACGAGGCAAGAAAAAACGACGTGTAAAGAATAAATGTTCTTTCTCACAGAGCTCTCGCTCTAACTGCATTTCTAGCAGCTTAGTATTTACCTTTGAGTTCATCTAACACCTGCCGTATCTGTTCAGGCGTTGCAACAACTTGGGTTACATTCTCGCTTTGGAGTGGACCACCACCAGCGCCAGTTAGCTCTGTTTTATTAGTATATTTCCCACCAACGTCCTCAGCAGCTTGCTTAAGAATGCTTAGAGCTGCTACACGGTTTCTGCTGTGCTTTTGATATTGGCTTTCATAACGCTGTAAACGCACCGCTAAATTTGCAATAGGGATTGCCTCAGGCTTACCCAAAAACATTTCTCGAGTCTTTTCAAAATCAATTCTTAACTCTTCACTTAAGTTCTCACCTGCCCGTTTAGTTGGGTCGTATTTCTCACACTGCTGTTTAGTAACTTTTATCCCGTATTCTTGGTTGACGAACTCAGCAGTTTCTGTGGGTGTATTAAATACGGCAAGTGAGCGAACTATAAAGAGTTTTACCTCTTTTTTTAGAGCCGCCATATCCTCAATCCTGTCAACCTACGTCAACCTAAATAGACAAAAAAAAGAGCCATAAGGCTCAGGTTATTACGCAGTTTCCACAGCATTTAGAAATATCTAAATCAGATACAAACGGCGGATTTTTAGCTACTTCAATGAGACGCTTAACATTCTCATTTGCGCCCCAACGCTTAACAACCCCGATAAACTCTTCTACATCGTGGCCAGCTAAATAATGCTTTGGCAGTCCAGTATGATCACTGTAAATAATCTCACCGTCTCCATCACGCTCTACACCGATGTGATAAAGCTCATGTTCAAGCAACGCACAGAACTCGCTATCGTTAGCCTTTTCACAAAAGCTTGCATCGATAGTGATTAAGTAAATTGGCACAAACCCAAACCAATCACGCATTTGCTGCTCTTGTCGGGCTTTCTTCCACCCGCCTTGTTGAAACATAACTTTTTCGCACTGCCCTAACACCATCCGTTTAGCTCGTGTATAAGCAGTAGAGGCCCATGCAAATGCTAAGAACTCTTCATTATCATGAAGTAGCTCAGCAATATGGTCATGATCTGGGTTATGAAGAGGCCCACCAATTTTTAAATAATTAGATACAACCCACTTCTTTAAATCCGGTGCTGGAATTATACGGATTGCTTCCTCTTCTTCAGCTTGATCAATAAAGTCAGTTGGTGGAAATGGTCTGATTTGTTCCATCTTCAATTCTCGCTAATTCGCCTTTAATCCAGTTAATGACATATCCCGACAGAACAGAATCTGGATGAAAGCGCTCTATTTTGTAACCCATCTGTTCAGCTTGATCATATCGATCAAGACTCCATGCTTTATTAGCCAACTTACCACCACGTCCACCAGACCAAGGACCACCCTCGATCTCGATAAGTAAACGTAATTTCACAATATGAAAATCAAAACGCCAATGTTTCGTATGAATGGGTTGGAACTTCTGCTCAAAGCCTATAGCCATTTCTTCTAGCTCTTCTTTAAGAGTTTCATCAGCTTCAAGATATTTTTGAGTTGCTTTTGGCAATGGTCTATTTCTAGGTTTTTTCTTAAAAAGCTTTTTATTGGTTGCGTTGAAATAGTTTTTTAGCTCCATCTCATACACTCAAAATAAATATATTATCTATTTACATTTAAAGATTAAGTTACAACATAATTAGATATATTCTTTAATGCTTAATAATTTTCTATTATAAAAAATTTACCAAATGGTAAAAATATCCATTCGGTATTTATAAAATTAACTAAAAGAGTATCTAACATGAAGAAAAAATTAATTTTTTTAGTAACAATAACCCTCGCAACTTTATCCCTCGGGACAACTGCTAGTGAGGAAAAACAACAACCCAAAAGTCTCTTAGAGATACTTCAGCCAGCCGCTGGTGATTATGAATACTGCCGCTTACAGTATGAAAATTGCCGAAATGGCGTAGGTGCATTTCAAGGCCTGACGGAAACTTGGAAGTGCCAAACTGCTTTTGATAGATGCCGTAGTTCGGGTATTTTTGTTTTACCATAATTCCATAGACCTTAAAGATTTTGTACTGGAAACTTTCAGTACAAAATCTTTCATAAATGCGAGATAAGAAATGAAAAAACAACCATCTGCAAATGATTTAAATCTCATAAATGAAAAACTTAAAAATCTTGATGACTCAATAAAAGAATTATTAGAGTCGACTTATGAATATTTTGATAATGATCAGTACTATAGTATTGAATCCGCTTTTCTACTTGATCATGCTCTAAATATTAAAATGCATTTTTATAAGTCTTATCCAGAATTGGCACCGGAGCATCTAAAAAATGTTGAGTATGATCGAATTGTTCATATTGAAAATACTCAAGTCTCTCATATTCGTGAAAAGAATCCAGAAGATAGCCTGGATCAGATTCAGCCAAAATATTCACAAAATGAGAGTTAACTTACCTATCTATTAAAAGTAAAAAGCCCCGCCAATAATCGAAATTTAGCGGGGCCATTTTATGCCGTAATACACACTGCAAAAGTTATTAGAATTGCTTTTATAACCTTTTCCTATTACTGCGTTTGAATCTTACGAAACGAGCTATCAGCATTTTTAACTGTAGTATTAGCATTCACTATTGACTGTTCAGCTTGGCTAATAAGTATTGAGGTTTTCGACTTCTTTTCAGGTTGAGACAAAGCATGATAAGCAAAGTAAACAACTGAAGAACCAACGATGGCTATAGCTAAGATCTTTAACATAGGCTAACACGTATTTAGGACCGCGCTATTTTAATAATTTGTGATGAAATTATCATTATTTTCGGAAAATTAAAAAATCTGTAATATCAAAGCTCTCAACCAAATGTTGCAAAAAACATACAACTTGAATGACTACAGCCGCTGACTAGCCGCATAACCCCGCAACTATCCTTTTTGTTTTGGGATCAATAACTATAGTAATACGGTCTGGTCGAAGTTCTTCCGTAACTGGCTCCCCTCTGTAAGCACTTCGAAAGGTTCTAGAGTTAGTCATCGTCAGAACTTGTTTTTCCGTTAAACCCATTTTACCTGTGAGCTTTTTTGCTTTAACAGGGTCACAATTAAAAGCCGGATCCCATTCATTACTTAAACTTTTAACTGGAGGTTCAAGCTCTTGCTCTGCTTGCGACCCCTGAGCTTGTTTAGGAACTTCATCTTCTAATACTTTATTCGAACAAGCTGAAAGCAAGCTTATTACTAGAACTGGAAAAATATATTTTTTCATATTTTTAAATATGCTAATTATCAATTTTAAACAAATATATCATAAGTAAAAAAAGAAAGAGCCTGGTTCATATCTAGTAAGAAGTAGGTCTCCCTAGACTGTACTTTTAAGATTAGCTAGTTGATTAGGAATTCTTAAAATAAAGAATAAGTAGAGCTATGGGTGCTAACACAATAGCAAAGCACCAACAGAAGTATCTCATGATTAAAACGAAAAATATTGTTATAGGATTTAGAGAATATGCATACACTCTATCTCCCAGAAGAAATCCCCATAAATAATCATAAAAGTATTTTGCATATGGATATAAAAGTGAATTTAGAATAATCAAAATCTTGATAGTAACAATAACAGATAAAGGTTTTGGATTAGCTGCACCTGACTCTAAAGCGTCAATCAATAGCCACGCACATAAACCAAATATTGCACCAAATACTAAATTTCTTACATGATATCGCGACTCTAATGCACCAAAACTATTAGTTAGAATATTTACTAGCATTCTTTTGAAACCTAAATATTTTTTTCATAATATCAATTTTATTTAAAAATCTCTAACTTTCACAATTTGTAAGTACTTCATACTTACAATTAAAAAACCCGCTTCCAAATAGAAACGGGTCACAAAAACAAAAACTTTCAGCGCAGTATTTGATATTGTAAATACAAATTAAAATATGTATTTACAATATATTTTAAGAAAATAATTGTTGGAATAAGATATTAGTCAACCAAGTATTAAATGCTTGCTTTGATGTAAATGACGGAGCCTGAAATAGATCAATATCAACATTTAAATCATGATGACCTAAAATTTTATATCGGCCACCGCCTAAAGTAATGATGTTCGTATAAGGAAACTTCAACGTTGTTAATGCATGGCCTAAAAATCTAGCTTGCTTCTCTTTGTCGTGCTTACAGGTATTAAATTCCGGTGAATTTTTAAAGAGATCATATTCTCGATCTATTGTTGCCTTAATTTGCGTAAGTTCCACTTCGATCTCCTTAATATGGGAAATCTTTTTATATCACAAAAAACAAAAAAGCCCACCTTACGATGAGCTTTCGAATATCTTGTGTGATCTTTATTTACACTGCGACCACTATAACGCAAAAATAGCATTTACCCTGTACAGGGTCAAGTAGTCTTAAAGATTCAAAATCTCTGATACACGTATTTCTTATCTTTAGATATACTGAGCAGGAAATATTCATGAAGATAAAAATAACAATCTTCTTCAACTCATATAAAGAGAATTCTATAGATGAATAAAATTTTCCTATCCGTCCTTTTATTATCATTATCAGGTTGTGCTGTTTTAATTCCTCCAGCTTATAATCCTGGTGCTGTGATGTCACATTTCAGAGAAGGACAAGCGAGTAAGGACTCCTTCTACGTCAGCTACAAAGGTGATCGTGGTAGCTCACCAGAACAAGCAAGAGATTTTGTTGTTCTACGCGGTGCTGAGTTAGTCATGCAAAATGATTTTCGCTACTTTAAGATTCCCAAAATGAATCAAGGTACTCTTGTGACCTCAAACTATCAAATTGCTTCTGGGGTAAGAAATGATACCTATCAACCTATGGTTGAAGCTCAAATTGTAGGAGTCAAAGAACCTGGAGCAGATACGGAAGTCTTAGATGCCATTAAGGTAGCGAAGGCATTAAGAATTAAATATCGACTCAACTATAAATTGACGCCATTAGAGATAAAATATAGCCATTAATTTCTGATGTTGCACCCTACTTGGAAACTCACCACATTGAATGATTAGCACACGGTGAGCCAGATAACATCGAAAATACAGTAGCGCTTTGCCCGAATTGCCATAAGAAAATGCATGTACTCAATGCTGAGGCAAATCGGGAGAAGCTTTTAGCAAAAAATTGAAGAATAATTAAATTGTCATCTTAAAAGAAAAAATCATATATTTTTTCAGCTGAATATCCAGCTGAAAATATAACGATAGTAGGTGGTATTTCAACAATTATAAATATTACAATTAATTCTAGTAAAATCATAGGCTTATGTATTAATACAAGCAATATGTTTTTAAACAATGTACTCACCCATTGTAGAAACTTCATATTCTTACTTTCTTTTTTAGTTACATAGCCATCTATAGAAGCTAATTGATCTTGAAGATTTTTTAAAATAGGAGAAAGAAAATTAGCGAAATTTGCAACTACAATATATAGAAATATGATCCAAACTAATACGCTTAGTATGCCTAATGACCACTTACCAGTTTCAAGAGTTCTGATGGTAAAAACAAAACTAATTGATCCAGTAAAAACCTGTGCGGCAAAATTACGTGTGAAATCTAGTGCAGCTTTGGCGCCTTCTAATGTTAGTAAATAATGTGGGCCAATATTTACGGTTGGATTTTTATCAAAATATTTTTCTAAAAATATATCATGTGTATCCCATATCTCATGGGTATCTAAAATTTGAGCGTGACGTGTAGCACCTCTTTTAGTCCACAGAATTAACCTAGTAGAAGTGTCACATATTACATCTAGTTCTTTATTACTTTCTTTAAATTTTTTTAGGTCATCACCTTCAACTTTCAGATAATGTATTCCCTCAACAAAGCCTGAACTTTTCTCTAAAAAATTTCGACGAATAGTTTCTTTATCTATTCGATATAATTCAGCTAACATTTCAGTTGTTAAAACATTAATAGATTGATAATTAATAATTAATATTTTTTTATCGTTAATTATTGTTGAGATATTCATAAGATCACCTTGTTGATATAACTCCTATTTAATTAAAGAGCTTTACTTTCTATCAAGCAAAATGTACCTCTTTTTAGGAACATGTCAAGCTTATTTTTATTTTATCTAGAATGAGATTTTTCAAATAATAAGAATTGTCTATTCAATTCATCAGCTAAAGCAGCAGTATCCTTACTTTTTTCTTGTAGTAATTTAACAACCTCTTCCCATAAGTTTAATGGAATTGGTCTATCACCTGTTAGCCACTGTCTAACTCTTCTCGGATCAATATCTATCGCTCTTGCAAAATCAGTCTGCCAACTTTGACCATACAATAAACTTCCAGCTTGTCGCAATTGATCTGGAGTCATGCGGGAAGGATCATTCGATTCAGACATATACCTTTACTCAAGTACGTAAGTAAGTACTTACTTATAAAAAATTAAAAACCTTTTACTTAAAAATCAGTTAGCACTTACTGATAAAACTTAAAACTATTATTCCATATTTTGCGTATTATTCTAAAAACATTTAAGTATTTTAAGAGTAAGTTTTAGACTAATATTTCTTAAATGTTTTAGTATTTTTTCTAAAACCTTTAAGAAATATTTTATTAGTTTTAGCTAATACCCAATAAACCCATACCGGCAATGCAAAACTGCCAACCCGCATTTCACATCGCTACGTGCATCTGATTGCGAACGATCTTCTCGTACCATCTCAGGCCATGACTGACCACGAAAGTAACGATCAATAATCGCATCCATCCATTCATCCATAACTTCACTCTGCCCTATTAAATCTAAAACTAAACGCTGTACTGCACGTGCTTCATTATCATCAATCTGGCTCTGGACTTTAGATTTAGTTTTACGAAATGGATCTGATTCGCTCACAAAGTAATTGGCGATAATCTCTCTTTGTTTCTTCTTACCTAACCGTTTTAAACGGCGTTGCTTTTCAGCCTCTACCATCGCTGAGGCAATTGGGTTGCTATATGCGCCAGAAGGAATACCGGTAAAACTCTTTTGATCTAGCCATGCACCGAACTGATATAACCAGCCTTCCAGATCGAATCTAGACCAGTCCACTGAGTGCATAACATGCTTCTTATCGATCATTAGTATGATTTCCCCCAACTATTTTCTCTATCTGCTGAACCGCTAAACCTGACTTCACTTGCTCTGTACTGAACCGTAAAACTGTAAAACCCATCATTGCCGCTGAGTTATATTTCTCCATATCCCCGATGTAACCTTTGCCTCTTGTGTGGCGTCCGCCACCTGCCATCCAGATCCCACCTTCCACCTCAACCAAAATCTTCTTACCGGTAATCAGAAAATCAGCTCTCCATTTCCGTTTCGGATGGAATTTATATTCCTGCTCAAAACTGATCTTGCATGCTCTTAAATGTGTTGCCAGTACTGTCTCGCCTTCACTCGGCTGTCTGGTACCTTGCTTTGCTGAACGGCGCTTCTTTGTTTTCACTGAAAATAATTCACGGTATTCAGCAAGACTCATTGATGTCATGCTGCCCCCTGCAATGAGCCTTTAAACCCAACTTGCTTGAGATATTGTTCCCATTGCTTGGCTTGAGCTGGATCGCTAAGTTTCACGGCGATACGTGCAGCAAGTTGATCGTAGCTTTCGCCTGCAGCTGCAAACTGGCTAGCGAACTCAGGATGTTGAGAAAGTTTTTGAGCGAAGGTATGAATCTGTTTATCGCTCAACTGGTGCGGTGCGCCCGGCGAGCACCGAACTGACGACCCTGAATTCCGGAAAGCTGCCTGTTCACGTGCTTGGTATTTGCCACATGCGTTGATTAACCAATCTGCAAAGTGGTAATTCATGAGTTCATCACAAAGATTCTTCTCGGCGTTGTAGAGTTCAAATGCTCGTAACTCCCGATCGAACCAAGTCGCGTTTTTGATCTGCTCGTAAGTTTCCTGATCAGTTGCCAAAAGAATTTCTTCACCAAGTTTTTTTAAACTCAACCATGTTTTTTTATTTTTAGATTCATCTGATAGATTCTTTAAAAGATTCCGTGTCCCAACGTTGGGACCCTTTACCGGAATTGTTGGGACTCTTTCATGGAATTGTTGGAACTGTTCCGTTGTTGGAACTGTTCCATTGTTGGTACTGTTTAAATCATCATTTCCCGTATCAAAGTGTACCGTTGTTGGGACTGTTTCACGGCCCTTAACTCCGATCAAAAGATACACTTTAACCTGCTTAGTTTTACCTTCACGCTTACCTGTATCGACAATAAATCCGTCTTCAATTAACTCATCAATGATTTTTAAAACGGTCTTGCGGTCCATTTCTGTGTCATCAACTAAACGAGCAATACTTGGATAGCATTCATGTGTTTCACCAGCTCGATCGGCCAGTGAAAGAAGTACTAATTTTTTAAGTGGTTTTAATGCACCACCCGCCTTTTGTTTTTGACGTGTTTTCCAAGCCCAAATGGTTGCATCTAAACTCATAGATCTTCCCCTAAAAATTCAAATGCGCTTTTAGCCACGATTGAAACTTGTCCATTTCCAATGGCTTTAAGTCGGTCCACCCGATTGGCCACCCCATCAGCCACTCGACCCAGTTCGGGTTCAATCGCCCACCATTCCCGCCCTCTGGCGAAACTGCTGTATTGAGACGGATCTGGCGTCCCTTCGCTTTGCGTTCGGCTAAAGACTCGTTGCTCCACTTGTTTGCATCGCTCGCAGTTGGTGTCGGAAAGTTCATGACCGCACCTGGTAAACCATTTCTCGGATGAGGACTTACATTTCCCCGCTTGTTCCAATCGGATGCTTTTGGGGTTGGCCACATCTTTACTGTTGATTCCAGACAAGGACTTTTCCTGTTGCGCTCCGATAGACAATCCATTCGTTTTGCATCCGATGCTTTGGGTGTTGGCCAACGTTCGGGAGCTTTTATTTGCTGAGCTAGTGAAATGCCTGTCATATTTGCCGTTATTTTCCCACCCCGTGTTGAGTCGCTCGCTGCGGGAGTAGCCCACAATCCAGATTCGGTCACGGATATGGGGCGCTCCAAAGTTAGATGCTGAAAAACGTGCCCATTGCGCGTCATACCCCATTTTGGCAAGGTCACTGATGACTCTTGTAAGTCCTCTGGAAACAAGCATTGGTGAGTTTTCCACGAATACGTAGCTAGGTCGTACTTCACTGATAATTCGTGCCATTTCTGACCAAAGCCCGGAACGTTCACCTTCGATACCCGCCCCTTTTCCTGCGGATGAAATGTCTTGGCACGGAAAGCCGCCAGATATAACGTCAACAATTCCTCTCCATGGTTTTCCGTCAAAAGTTGTAATGTCAGACCAAATTGGGAAAGCTTCGAGAATTCCATCATTCTGTCGTTGCGCCAGAACTTGTGCGGCGTAGGCATCACGTTCAACTGCGCACACTGTTCGCCATCCCAAGAGATAAGATGCGAGAATTCCTCCACCAGCGCCCGCAAATAACGCAAGTTCACGCATATCTTCCCCTCGCATCTCTGTCTCGAGTTTTGGTCAATTCTTTGTTGTGGTGTTTTGAGTGTTCTGCATGACTCATTAACTGGAGATTCTCCAATCTGTTGTCTTGCTTGTTGCCGTTTATATGATGAACACACTCTCCTTCTTGCAAAGGTCGTTTCAGATGACATTCCATCATCATGACATGCACCATTACCTCCTTTCGCCCATTGGCGTACGGGTGCTTGGCTGCATACATTTTTAAGTAACCATCTTTCGTGAGCTGCTGCTTGTATTGCTTGGACTGTAAGCCAGTTTTCTGACCAGCACGTCCTTTGGCGTTGTTCTTCTGCCGACATACTACAGAGCAAAGCACTTGCTCTTTCCGCTTCGGTTTGAATTCCTGATTGCAGATTGGACATACATTCATCTATAAATCTCCCAGAAAAGAGCCAGCTCATTCATTGCATCTCCTTAGGCTTAACATATCCGCCCATGTATTCAATCTTTTGAGCCTTATACAAACTCGTTTCAATTTCTCCAGCTAAATACAAAGTAATGCGGCCTCGGCGAGCGAGTTCTTGTCTAAACTCTTCACGTGTGATGGCTGCATTGTTTTCGTTGTATCCACGCTTACGGAGATTTGCTTTGTTTCGTTCAAGCATTTCGTTTAGAAGATTGAGAGCTGGCTCATACCATGACTGAATACCTTCTCTCTGCTTATGTTCTGGAAGGTGTTTAAATTGCTGATTCATGACACCTCCGCCCGTGCTAACTCTTCTACGCTCAATCGACGTTTTGCTTCTAACTCAGCAATTGATGCTGATCTAAAGAATTGAACTGGTAGAGCTAACTGCTTACCGCATGCTGACTTAACAAAAAGTCGCTTGGGTGTACTGTAGTAAAACCCAAATACTTCAAAAATTTCGTTATGTTCCAGTTCATTAACAACCACCATGTCACCTACAACAAATTCTTCTGAGTTGAGTTCGGTTGGCTGTTCTGATAAATTGTTTTTCATATTCATGGGTTCCTAGATTTGTGAATATAGAAGCCTGATGTTCGAGATCAGGCTTTTTTAATGCTCTAAATTTGACTGTGTATTCTCATGGCATCCTCTGGCATCTCTTGTTTCCTTAGGATGACCCCACACCTTTCGCATACGATTGAACTTGCGTCTCTCCACCAAGAGTTTTTCTATGCAAGCTTCTCGTATCCAGTCTGCTTTCGTCATGTCACTGGCATTAGCCACACCTTCGATGGATTCATCAGTCAAATCATTAAATTTGACCGTTACAGGGTTATCGAGCTTTCCACCTAAAAAGCCCAACTCTCTTGCTTCATTCATGTCATCAGTTCTCATGAAAAGAGCAGCTCCCTTGCCTGATAAAAATCATGTAGGAATTACTTCATTCCTACGCTCTATATTCTTTGACTTACGAGGGTTTCCAATCTCCAGAATCTCTTGCTCTGTAAAGTTCTGGCATAACTGTGCTATCGAATTTGAATAGTTGCTTTCGCCTGTGTACTCAGAGCGTGGCAAACAGTTCTTTTCAATCCATTTATAAATAGACCTTTCGCTTAATTGGACAGCAAATGCAACTGAACAAACTCCACCAGCATCATTAATAACTTCTTTTATAGTGCTCATTCCTGACCCAATAATGAACTATTGGTTCAACTTTAACAGGAACTGATAGTTCTTTCAATAACATTTAATATTGAACCAATGGTTCATAATGGTGATGCTATGACTTCACAAATAGATTCTGTTAAGCAAGAATTTGCTAAACGCTTACATAAAGCAATGGATGTCATGGGTTATCCAGCTAGAGGACGAGCACGTATTCTGAGCAGGGAATTTAATATTTCTGATAAAGGCGCTGGAAAATGGTTAAATGGCGATGCCATACCTGAAACCTCAAAAATACCTCTTTTATCTAAGTTTTTAAAAGTTAACTCTGAATGGCTTTTATCAGGTACAGGTTCAATGGCTAAAGCTATAGAACAGGAAGGTTTTAAAAAGAATTTAGATAACAATATTGATATTAATCAAAAAATAGAAGTTTTTGGAAATTTAATTCCAGTTATATCATGGGTTGAAGCAGGAACATGGACCTCTATTGAATCTGTACCTACAGGAACTGAATTTAATGAATGGTTACCCCCAAACCCTAAATGTGGAAAAAATGGATATGGCTTAATTGTTCGAGGGGAATCAATGTCACCTAAATTTGAACCTAACGATAGAATTTATATTAATCCCGATTTCCAAGTAAGTGATTTAAAAACTGGTGACCTGGTAATTGTTTCTTGTGAAGGAGAAAAAGAAGCAACCTTTAAGAAACTAGTTATTGAAACAGATGGGATGTACTTAGAACCTTTAAATCCGAAATGGCATGAGAAAATTATGGAACTTCATGAGGATTGCAAACTAATTGGAAAAGTTGTTGGCCTATATAGAGAAGTATAAATTTTAGTAGATTCCACTTAATTAAAAACTGATAAAATAATAGCCAAAGATTTATAAGTACCTAATTTATAAATAGAATATTACATACTTTTTTAAATTAAATTGTGTTAAAATTTTGCCGCGTAAGCTTTATAACATACATTTAATTACTTGTAGATAGTGAATAGATGTTACATGATTTTGTACAAACTACTAGTGGTGATATGGAAACAACTATCTCTGGATATAAATTAGTTGACTATACGGAACAGTATAAATCAATTATGCAATTCAATAAAAATAAAAAGGTTCATATTCATCAGTGGTATCCATTTGTTGAAGGGTATTCTAAAGAATTCATTGAAAGTATTCTTTCTGAAATTGACTATAAACCAGAGCTTGTATTAGAACCTTTTTCGGGAAGTGGAACAACGCCATTAGAAATGCAAAATATGGGAATAAAATGTGTTTCTTTTGAAGTAAGCCCCTTCATGCATCTTCTTTCAACTGTAAAAATGAGAAATGATTATAAATTAAAAGAATATAATCAATACCTTAATATAATAATAAATGATTTAAAAGAATATAAGTCAAATATTAGAGATCTCATGCCAATACCATTTGGGCGTACAGTGGTTCAAAATGAAAAATTAAAAAAATGGAACTTCAATGATGATATTATGGATGGAATATTAGACATTAAATTAGCAATTTCAATAATTGATAAAAAAGATAATAAATATGCTAACTTATTTAGAATTGCCCTAGCTTCAATCCTATTAGAAGCTAGTAATCTTTTTAGAAATGGAAAATGTTTATCTTATAGAAAAAACTGGCAAATAAATAATACACTTAGTAGAAGTGATATTCATTTAATTTTTATATCAAAGTTAGAAGGATTGTTTCTAGAAGATATTAAATTGATTGAAGAAAATTTTAAAAATGATTTATCTTCAAATTATGAGCTATGTTTTTTTGGTGATGTAAGAAGTGAAATTGACAGAATTCCAGATGACTCTGTAGATTTAATTATTACTTCTCCTCCATATTTAAATTCAAGAGATTATACAGATATTTATATGCTTGAACTAAAAGTCCTTGATTTAGTTAAAAATTATAATGAACTAATATATTTGAGAAAAAAAACATTGCGCTCACATGTGCAAATTAAATATGAAAATATTGAGGCACTTGATATTCCACTTCTAAAAGATTGTCTAAATAAACTTTTAGAAAAAGAAGAATTATTTTGGAACTCTGATATTTTAAATATGATAAAAGCTTACTTCATTGATCTCAATCAACTATTTTCCTCGTTTAAAACAAAAATGAAGAAAAATAAATTTATATATTTCAATGTAGCAAATTCAGCATATTTTGGTGTAGAAATATTAGTCGATGAAATTGTATGCCATATAGCTGAAAAACAAGGATTCGAAGTTATTGAGATTAGGAAAGCTAGAAATTTAAAAACTAGCTCTCAACAATCAAAACAAATCGAATCCTTGAGAGAAAGTGTGATTGTAATGAAATCTTAAGATGGGTGAATATTATCTATTCTAAAATCAGGCACTTTTCTAAATTTTGAAAAGTGCTTTATGTTTTCACTACTGATCACAATATCATTAATATTAGTTCCTGTATCAGGTAAATTTTCTAACCTAGCATCAAATACAACTAAATATCCCAATTTAATATTATGTTTCTCTACATGAAGTTGTCTTAGGTAATCAATGGATTGATGAATTGCATTAGGGCAAATATCTGTATCTTTATAAGAGGTACCTATTTTTTCTCCATTACTGTGAATGCTTGTACCGACCCACTTGACTTCAATCAAAAACATTTCAGTACCAGACTCATCCCAGATAAATATATCTAAACGACGAAAATTATTTAATATTAACTCTTTCTTAATAAGGCGAGTTTGTAACTCATTTTCTAAGAAAAAGCGTAAGTCTTCTCGCAATCTGTCCTCAGGCTTGTTATTAAGAATATTTTTATACAATTGCATAAAATTATCTTCTGTAATATCTGGGTCAATTTTTTTATGTAAAGATTTCAAGTGGCTTCTAGAAATAAAAAACTTATTATAAATATCACGTAGTTTTAATCTTTCTCTATATTCATCAAAAAGATTAGATAAATCACTAGTGCTTTTAAGCCTTTTATATCTATTATAATCATAATTTGTTAGAAAAATTCCCTCCCCGTAGTCTTCTCCATCAATATAATAGTTTATCAATGCATCCGGTTGAAGGACAAATACAATATATCCTTCAGTAGATATTCTTTCATAAGTACGTCTTGCGTCATTTGAGCAAATAAGATCTTTTTGACGAGCCATATAAGAAATTTCTATATTTTCATTAATAACTAAATAGTTATTATGAGCGCTTTGATCAGAGTCAAGCACTTCCTCGAGTAAAGGATAGAAATCATCTCTTAAAATTAATAGACTTTCTTTACTAATTAATAAAGTTTTAATATCGAGAAATGCTCTAGAAATCAAGTAACTATTAAGAGCTGCATAAAGACTTTTAAATTGATCTGTCTCTTGAATTGCACTATCTGTTCGTCTTACTATATCCGTCTTTTTAGCCTGTAAATATTGTTTAAAATCTAAATTATTAGCAAACTGTAGATTCATATTTTATTAACCGCGTATAATCTGACTAAAAATATATTCAAAGTATAAATCTATATACTCTTCAGAGCTGATAAAAGAAGTATTATCTAAAGACTGTTCAAAAGCTTGCTTAAAGTCATTAAGTACTTTTACTGTTTTATTTTCCAACGAAGTAGTATCTATTTCTCTTTGCAAATTACTATCTAATGATTCCTTATATAAAGGGTCATTAATAGTAAATCCAAAAACTTTATTTTCTCCATATTTACCCAATATAAGTATGATTGTTTTAAGCCAATTCTCTCTGATTTTATCAGGAGAAATTGGAGTTGGTCTTTCAGTATTATAACCACCATCTTTTTCAGCAATATAAAAATTGCTTAGTAAAAATGCTAAAGACTGATCAATTAAAATAGAATAAGGTCCATATACAGAAATTGAATAATGATAATATTCAAAAATATTTTTATCATCATTAGCAAACGAATATAGAACTTTACTCAGATAAAGAATTCTGTGTATAGATTGCTGCTTTATCGTATTCCAACCAATATTTTTTGTATGCTCTATTAAATAAAGAATATCACTATTTGCCTTATATAATGAATCATCAAGCATATTTTTTTCCTAATATTTTAGTTTTAATAGTTTCATATAAGTCTATTAAAACTGGACTCGTATTTTGAATCGTTGATTTTTTTGCAATATCTAATAAGCCAACCAATGATACTTCTACTGCATTACTTTGATCAATAATATGATTAACAAACGAACTATTATTAAGGTTAGAGGTAATAATTAAAGAATTGGGTTTCTGCAAGAATTCTAGAAAAACTTTTGCAGCATTTTCTTCATAAGATATATCTAAACTACTATCTGGAGTTTCTACGATATAAAAAGTTGGAGCTTGATAGAAAAAAGAAAGTAGACTCATTCTAAAAGAGTGATCAATAAAAAATCTTTGTGACTCGGATAGCTCCTCCTCATCAGATCGAATTTTTCCATCAATTACAGGATATAATCGACGTTCCGACTTTCCATCCAACTTATCGAATGTTAATGAGCATCTTACTCCGAGAAATTTTTCAGCATATGAAGAAAATAAATCCGATAATCTATGTGTATTTGATTCTATTCTCATTTCCATATCTTTAACAATAAATGCAGCTTGCTCTTGATATTCTAAACTTCTTCTTTGCAAATGCTCTTTTTCATTCTCAAGCTTCATTATTTCTTCATAGATAATCTGGACATTACTCTCATCTTCATCATGACTCTCTTCTAACTCTAATTCTTTAACTTTTTTTTGAAATTTTCTTTTTTCCATTTCTAGTCTGTATAATATTTTCTTTTGCTCGCTCTCTTCTTCATCGATTCTTTTTAAGCTTAACTGGTAATCTTTTATTTCTAGATGAATATTTTTACACTGCTCTAATATATTATTATATGTGCTATTGATATCAGATTCTTTATACTCTTTTAAGTCTTTCCCGCAGCTAAAACATTGATTTGCATGATTAAGCACCTTTACGTACATTTCATCATCAATTTTATTACACATAGGACAAGTATGATTTTTCTTTATATTATCCAGGAATCTTTCATAGTACGGGTTTAAATTCTCCCATTTACTTATTTTTAAATTATGCTCCAAAATATTTTTTTCACGCTCTAAATCATTTGCTTTCAAACTAAGCTCATTAATTTTATTTTGTGACAAGGCAGCTTGTGTTGCATCCTTAAGCATTTGCTCTCTTATTTTCTCAATTTTTGAACTAACTTCTAAAATATTATCTTTAATTTTTAGTATATTTATACGAGGATCAATTACCTCTTGATTAGATTTATTCTTTTCCTCAATTCTTGTTAATACTTTACGAATCGCTCTTATATCTTCCGACTTATGTCTAGATAAGCTATTATAATACTTAGCTTGTCGTATCGCCTCTTGTCTTTCTTTATCTAATTCAGGGGCAATAAAATAACGACTAAAAAGCTCTTTTTGAATATCTCTAAAACCATTATCACCATTATTCCATAAAATAGTTTTATGGTCTTCACCAAAAAATAGAATTTCATTTACAAATAAAATTAGATCATCGAAATCTATTCCAGAATAACTCTTAACTAACTCCTCATATTTAAATTGAAGACAATTAGCTTTAGTATCTAAATTTAGTGTTTCATATTTAAATTCGCTGATAATTTCGCCATCAATTTTCTCATTATTAACATGTAAAGAAATTAACTTAATATCTTCTAAATTTCTTTCTACAATAAAATTATTATTATCAATTTTGAACTCAATAGTAACAGTAGCTGGTCCTTGTCTTTCAACAGTAGGATCCATTCTATTTCTAAAATAACTCTCCGAATGTAGAGCTCTTTTAGCTATTATTTTTTCTTTATATGTGCGACTATAATCAAAATATTTTTTATAATGACCAATTAAAGAAAATTTTATAATATTAACAAAAGTTGTTTTCCCCATCCCATTTCCACCAAGAACTAAGTTTACTCCTTTCGTAAACTCATAATAGAAATCTAATCCATTCGGATATAATGTGAAATTTTTTATTCTTATGTTAATAAGTTCTGGTAAATAAATTTTTCTCATAGCTTTACTATTTAATTTAAATTAAAACTGAACAAAACTTTAACAAAAAAGTAACTTTTTTAAAAGAAACTTTGTACAGTTTATTGGAAAAAATAATATTTATTCTCTTCAATTATAAACAGAACCAATAGTTCTTGACTAAGTTGAACCAATAGTTCATATTTGTCTCGTGGACAACAAAAAGCCCCGAAACTTTGGACGGCGACGGGGCTTTGCATAACGCGAGATAAGTATGAAACAAAACCCTATTCCTAGTCAAACGACTTCACGCCTATTTCAACACCCAACTGTTGAAGAACAGCGCCCTTCTCGTTTCGCCACCATCAAAGCGAACGTCATCGACTTCCTTATATTCATTGCCCTTTCATTTGTTCTTTGGGTAATTGCTGTAGCCGCTGCATCTTGGATGATGGGGGGCTAATCATGACTGCTCAATTCAAACCACATCCAGATGGTGTTAAAGCCTATATCGGCCATGACCGCTTAACGGGTCTCTACTCTGTCCGTATCGGCTGGACTGTGTATGCAGCTAATGCAAACGGCAGTGTGCTGTATACGGTAAAAGGCGAAGTGAAGACTCCTTTAAATGTTGAAGAGTTTAAGACGAAGCGCCCTACGGTTTATGCAACTTTAATGAATGAGATTAGCTTTCAGCGCTCAAAGCAACTTGCTAAGGATTTAGCTGCCTCACACATTCCATCAAATGACCGTAAAGCTTATAAGAAGAAGCGCGGATTTACAGGTTCAAAATAAGGATAAGAAAAATGAATGCAGCAATTAATCCAACCGTTTTAAACAATGAAAGTGCTAACCACTTTGAACAGTTAGCAGCGATTAGCGTATCTGGACATATCGAAAAGAAAAACAATATGTCATATCTGTCTTGGGCTTGGGCCGTGGACAAACTGATGCGCATAGATCCACAAGCAAACTGGGCTTTTCGTGATCCGATGACTTTTCCAGATGGATCTATGATGGTTCATTGTGATGTCACAGTGTTTGGTAAAACCATGTACATGTTCTTACCCGTGATGGATCATCGGAATAAAGCAATTCTTAAACCGAATGCATTTGATATCAATAAGGCCATGATGCGTTGTCTGGTTAAAGGAATTGCCGTACATGGTTTAGGTTTATATATCTATGCTGGTGAAGACTTACCTGAGGAAGAAAAGACTCAGCAAGCGGCAGCCCAACCTCAACAGCAGCAAACATCACAACAACAGCAACCGAATCCAGCGCAACAACTTACGGCTGAATTCCAGCAAGCGCTGCAAGCCATTCAACATACACAAAATGAGGCAGATCTAGCCACAATCTATAAACACTTCAAAGGTACCAGCTTTGAAAACAAGATTGTAAAGGCATGCAAGGCAAAAAAGGACATGGAGGGATGGAGTGCTTAAGTACCTATATCTTTAGGTATGTTGCCAAACTACATGGTAACGGCACTCTAAGGGGTCGTATTGAAGCGACCTCTGCCCTCCACGCCAAGCAACGTGTCATGCAGAGCAATGAGCTGATTAAAGATGCTCATATCTCTTTACTCAAGAATCAGGCTTCTGCCCGTAAACAGGCTTTTGAAGCCTTGGAGGAATTTATATGAGCTTCCGTTACTCATCCTCAGCCCGAACTCTAATTGTGTTCGGCAACCTAATGAATCATTACTACGACAATGTGAACCCGTCCCAAATCGACAGCTTGGTTGATGAGGCGAAATTTAAAGAAGCGACTTGGAGAAAGTAAAAACAATTTTAGAGCTGCGATGTTCTACATGAGTGACTGTATTGCTGACCCTCTGCGGTCACTCTTGAGAACATTGCAGTACTTAGGGGTAATTAGATAGGTAAAGGTATGGGAAAATATATAGTCGTTGTTGAAGCAGAAAAACCACCTCAGGTATTCATTCATGAAATTATTCCTAATGTAGGGAAAGTCATTGAAATGAAAGCTGAAGAAATACCGAACCGTGTTACTGCTGCATGGTTAATGGATCGATATAGCCTGTCTCGTAAATTGATTATTGATGAGCTTCGTCCATTCAATAAAGGTACTGATGGCAAGCATCTTTACGATCCGAATGAAGTTATACCCGTTCTTGAAAATTTAAATAGGCAACGACAGCAACGGCAATCAAGAAGGAAGAATTAAGACGGAGGTACACTTCCCTAACAAATTAATTTTTTTGGGATGATGCCCCTCGATTAATATCAAAGTGTATTTAACTCACATATAGGTGTGAACTTGGATATTTATAAAAAAATGATTTGTTCCGCTATTAATATACTTTTGGTCGCTTGTCAGCCGCAAGAATCGAGGGTCGGAAATAGCCATGTGAAAATACCTAGTTATCAATCTAATGGCGTTTTCGCCTCTGCAAGATTAAGAGGTCCACTACAGCTAAAACAAGAATGTCTATATGTAAACGATATTCTAATTATTTTCCCTGAAGGATATGCAGAATGGGATGCTAAAAATCAAATTTTAACTTATAAAGGTAAGAAAATTGCTTTAGGCGAAGAATTAGATTTAGCTGGTGGTTTTGGTCGGTTTGAGCGAGATAGTCAGCGAATTAAAAATTTAAGCCCTTTATGTGATCATACAACTATTTGGATTGCTGGATAACATAGGGATTTATTAAAAGTGCATTTCATAAATTGGAATGCACTTTTTCTTTTATGTTGCAATTGTTAAACTAATTACTTTCCAAATCGCTTAATATCCCGCCTTTAATTGTAAAAAATTATTCGTCACCACTTCGGCACCATTCAAATATAACTTATTGTTATTTAATGTTTATTATAACCTTGCCAAGGTTGGGGTCGCGAGTTCGAGTCTCGTTTCCCGCTCCAAAATTTAAAAACCACTTAATTCGAAAGAATTAGGTGGTTTTTTTATTGCTCTATTATTTATTAGCTAAATTCAGATTGCGCCCCCCATAGTTATAAATAACTTTAATAAAAAATAAGATTTGACTGGCTACATTTTTCAATAAAGTCACATGTGGACAATTTGAGTGAAATTATACCTTTCTTTGAAAACCTCAATATTTAAAGGCAGTACGGCAGCTGAGACGGAAGAATTAATATGGGGCTTTACGCCCCTTTATTATTTCTTATAAAAATATATTCCACCCAAAACTCCAAGTTTAAATAAATAAAATCACAAATTTAAAAACAATGTTTTTAATAAAGTTATTCAATGTAAAAACACTTATAAATTAATCTATTTACAATTTTATAATGATTTTATTTTTATACTTATATTAATTATTTAACACATCAATACTTATATTTTATCAATTGGTAAAATATTTAGTTACACGCTTTAATATTTTATAAAAAAACTATATGTTAGGTTTTAGACTCATAATTGATTCCATTGTGAGATAAAAAATGCCATCTAAATACAAGAAATTTAAATTAAAAACCCTTTCCACCACCTTATTTATTGCATTTGCTTCGACTGGTGTATTTGCAGCAGATAGCAATTCAAATCAACAAAAACCTGTAATGAATGTCGCTGAGACATTAGCATTTGATGCAAAACACTATGCAGCATCTTATGGAGTTACATTAGACGAAGCTATGCGACGATTACTTATTATGCATGGTACAGATAATCAAATAGCAGGTTTAAGTGATAAATATAAAAATGTTATTTCTGGCCTATATTTTGATAATGGACCTGACTTTGGATTAAAAGTAAAAGTAGTTGGAAATAATAATTCTCAACAAGCTTTTAAATTAGAAAGAAAACCAGATACATCAGTTAAACTTTTAAAAAACAAAAATGTTCAAGAACGTATTCAAGTTAGAAAACTGGCAAATTTAACTGAAACTGAAGTGGAATCAGCATATAGAGCTATCGAGCGGGGTGTAAGTGCCCCTATTTCCCTTATACAAGGCGCTTCAAATACTAAGCAACAACGAGTAAATCATCTTAATAAATCATTTGCTGCTGTTAAAAAGGCGTACCCTACTGTTGAAATGATTTTAGATAATGAGCAGACAGGAAATGCATTAGTCTATGTGAAATCTCTAAAACAAGTTGATAAACAAGCTCTCGAAAGAATACTCAACGTCAAAGTAGACTTATCTGAAATTCCTACCGGTATTCTACCGACAAAATCACGTGGTGGATCTTGGTTAGTAACGAATTCAGGAGGAAACTACTGTATGACTGGTTTTACTGCAAAAAGGATCTCAACTGGTGAACTCGGTGTTATAACTGCAGGCCACTGTATAGATCCAAATGTTCCTTTAAATTATAAAGATAAAGATGGAACTCAATATGCTATTTCACCAGTAGCAGGTATGTATCGTGACGATACTGGAATGGATCTGGCCTTCATGAAAGCTGGAACGACTACAACTCAACAAGCTGTACCAGAATTTTATGCTGATGCCACATCACCAGCTCGAGCTTTAACAGGTAAACGAAATCGAACAAGTACTGCTGTAAAAAGTGGAACAGTTAAAGGATCTTATGTTTGTCACCTTGGACAAACTTCACCAACAAATCCAGCATTGATGCAAAGCTGTGGTGAAGTAATATCAATTACTGGTGCGAATCATCATCCAGGTGGAAACACTTATGTAGTTGTAACCAATACCCAAAGTGGAGCCGGTACTAATCATACATCTGGCTTAGGTACTTTGCGTTGTGTTGGTGGTGATAGTGGCGGACCTTGGTTTGCTTTAAATGTTGCTTTTGGTATTCAGTCTGCCTGTTCTTGGAAAGATTCCGGTAAAACAATAACAAATACAGTCATTTATACTAGTGTAGATTATTTGGCTGATATTGGAGCTCAACTTGTATATCAATAAAATTTTGTTAGTAATGGCTTCCGTTGGACTACTTGCTGCATGTCAGCAGCAAGTATCAGGTAAGCAAGAAAATAATGATCAACCTAGATCGGTAAAAATCCCAGTCTATCAGTTCAATGGTATTTCCGCATCCGCAAGATTAAGAGGCCCATTACAGCTAAAAGACGAATGTTTATATGTAAATAATGTGTTAATTGTTTTTCCTGAACGCTCTGCAGAATGGGACGCTAAAAATCAAACTTTAACTTATAAAGGTGAGAAAATTGCCTTAGGTGAAGAATTAGATCTTGTTGGGGGTTCTGGTAAATACGAATTTGATAATCATCAAATTAAAAACTTAAGCGCTTCATGTGATCATAAAAGTATTTGGCTTGCTGGATAATTTAGCATCTTATTAAAAGTGCATTTCATTAATTGAGATGCACTTTTTCTTTTAAAATGTAAATTATCTGCCAATTAGCCATTTCCCACTAAGACCTTCAAATATTTTTAGCTAATTCTTTTGCTAAACATTGTTCATGCCAAGTGGTTTGAAAATTTTCGACAGCTTTTGACTTAATGAGAGGGTCTTCAAATAACTTTGAAGAATATGCAGATTTGATAAGCTCTTGATAAAGTTGTTTGGCTTGTTGCTCTTCAAGATGATCGGCGATGTCGTGTAACTCTTGAGCTGGCACTTCATGTTGTCTAGCATCCATCACCCCACTCGCTGCTTTTTTCACAGTTTCACAGTAATGAAGCTCCATAGCTTCTGATGCTGCATAACATTGAATTGAAATTGCACTTATAAAGAGGAATATAAATCTCATAATCTCACCTTAATTTGACGCGCAAGGGTACCAACTAATCTGCCCAAATTTAAGTTAAAAAAGGTTATTTTTATTTTCTCTTCTTTTATTTCACCTTTTGCACTTCAGTATTAGAAGTTCTCAGCACTGTTCCATCTGCCGCGACTGGTGCCATAAATGGAATTCGCTGACCTGTATTTTTATCAATCAACAGAGAATGGCGCTCACCACTTTCAAATAGGTTGTACTCTCCCCATTGTCGCAAAGCCACAATCACTGGAAATAAACTTTCCCCTTTATCGGTCAATACATATTCTTGATAAGCCGTGCCATCTGAAGCGTCTTGCATTTCAAGAACACCAGCATCCACTAATTTCTTTAGTCGGTCAGAAAGAATATTTCGCGCAACACCTAAGCTCCGCTGAAAATCTCCAAAACGGCGCATTCCATCAAAAGCATCACGCACAATGAGCAGTGACCATCGGTCACCTATCAAATTAACGCAACGTGCAACAGGACAAGGTTCGTCTTTCACCAGTGTAGTGTTCGCCATTGTGAGTTTCCTTACCAATCAGTAACAAGTTGTCTAGTTGCATTTTAAAACTAGCAGGCTTAACATTCAACTAGTTGCATTTTAAAACCAGATTGAGTGAGTTTAGAGCCATGAAAGCTTCTCTTGCATCTTCTAATTCACGCGCTAAAAACGATAAACCACTTTCAAGCATGCCTCGTAGCGTAATTTTGCTGTTTGCTATTGCAAGTGGTGCAAGCGTAGCAAATGTCTATTATGCGCAGCCTTTGCTCGACATATTAGCCAAGGACTTTAACGTTAGTCATGCTGCCATTGGTGGTGTAGTGACAGCCACTCAAATCGGTTGTGCCCTTGCCCTTGTGTTTGTAGTGCCGTTGGGTGACCTTGTCAATCGGCGTAAATTAATGACTATTCAGTTATTGGCTTTAATATCTGCCTTGCTCGTGGTTGCCTTTGCTCATTCTACAATTGTTCTTTTAGCAGGCATGCTTGCCGTGGGTTTACTCGGCACAGCCATGACTCAAGGGCTTATTGCTTATGCTGCAAGTGCCGCTCTCCCACATGAGCAAGGACATGTGGTCGGTACTGCACAAAGTGGTGTGTTCATTGGTTTACTGCTTGCTCGTGTATTTTCAGGGGGAATTAGTGATTTAGCGGGTTGGCGTGGCGTGTACTTCTGTGCAGCCATCATCATGCTCATGATTGCATTGCCCCTTTGGAAACGTCTGCCTCATTTAAAAATTCAGCCCGTTACCATGCGCTACCCTCAACTTTTAGCATCGATGTTAAAATTACTACGCCAAGAAAAAGTATTACAAGTACGCGGTGTTTTAGCTTTACTCATGTTCGCCGCATTCAATATTTTTTGGAGTGCATTGGTACTACCGTTAAGTGAGCCGCCTTACAGTTTTTCGCATACTATTATTGGGTCTTTTGGACTCGTTGGTGTGGTTGGTGCTCTGGCTGCTGCACGTGCGGGTTATTGGGCCGACCGCGGATATGCTCAGCGCACAAGCTTAGCAGCACTTGTAATATTAATGCTTGCTTGGGGACCACTCTCACTCATGGCTTATTCGCTCTGGGCGCTGGTGATTGGCATCGTATTGCTAGACTTAGGCGGACAAGCCTTACATGTCACCAACCAGAGTATGATTTTTCGCACTCGTCCAGAAGCGCATAGCCGGCTTGTTGGTCTATACATGCTGTTTTATGCAATCGGTAGTGGATTAGGTGCAATCAGTACAACAGTCACTTACGCCTATGCTGGATGGTTTGGCGTGTGTGCACTCGGTGCAGGTGTTAGCCTTCTGGCATTATTATTTTGGAGGATGACACGTAAAGTCTCTTAAAAATGCCTACTCTCAAATAAAAAAACCACATCACTCAAGAGAATCATGTGGTTTTTAATGAGCCGTTAATTTAATGAGATGACTGAGCTGCTTTAGGTTTAAAGACCACTAAACAGACAACAATGAAAGCTAATAAAACGAAAGATGCACTAAATCTGCTTAACTCTAATCCACCATGTGCGATAGGTTTATCAAGGAAATCTCCCAACACTGCACCTAGAGGTCTGGTCAGAACGAAGGCCAACCAAAATAATAAGGTTCTTGAAATTTTGGTATAAAAATAGCAGACTGCTAACACCAATAATAAAGTACCAAAAATTAAAGCAGCGCTGGTATACCCTAAGCCTTGAGTATCAGCAGTCCAGTCTCCTAAAGCTGTCCCTAATGTTTGAGAAAACATGATGGTTAACCAATAGAAAGCTTCACTTTTTGCAGATTGAACACTTTTTACTGAAATTGTGCCGCAACTTAAATACCAAACAAACAGAGATATGCCTAATAAAATAAGTAATATTAAACTTCCTCCTGCATAGCCCACACCTAAAGTTCGATCAACGAAATCGGCAATTGTCGTACCTAACGTGGTAGTGGCAATGATCGTCGCCCAGTAAAAAAATGAATTATAGTTTTTAGCTTTAATTTGTAGTCCGACAAATACTGCAAAGATCACAGCAAAAATTGCCGTACTAATGATATATCCCAAATTTAGGGACATAGATAACGCATCTCCAGCAGTTTCACCTAGCGTTGTAGCTGCAATTTTAATGATCCAGAATAATAAGGTGACTTCTGGAACCTTACTCAAGGTTTTAGATAAATTCTCATGACTCAACATTGTATGTTCTCCCAACATACATATTCATTAGCTCTTATCTAAATATTTATGCCTTAAGATAAAGTTAAGGTTAAAAATAAATTACAAATATCTTTTTCAAAGAAAATTGCACGATGTATATAACCCAAAAACTCAGATGAAAAAAGATAACAATATACAAATAAATAAAATATAATAACCAATAGTTAATTATGCCAGTGAAAGCGTACATTTGGCTTGAGTACTTAAGTTTAAACCGTAGTGGGATGAAATCTTCTCTAACAATCTAAAGATTGATATGCAACATTAGTCCATTACTATCAAAATTATATGGAAATCCCTATAGGAACAAAATTGGGTATTAATAATAAATTGATTTGCGCAGTTGTTTTTGCTGTTCTTACAGGATGTCAGCAGCAAGAAGCGAACGAAAATGCAAGTGCGGTGAAACTCCCTGTTTATCAGTCTAATGGTATTTCTGCTTCAGCGCGCTTAAAAGGAATATTGCAGCTAAAACAAGAGTGCCTTTATGTAAACGATATTCTCATTATTTTTCCTGAACACACCGCTCAGTGGGATTCTGAAAAAGAAGCTTTAAGTTATAAAGGCAAGCATATCCGCTTAGGTAGCGAATTAGATATTACTGGTGGGAGTGGCGATTTTGAGCGAGACAACCTACGCATTAAACATTTAAGCCCAATGTGTGATCATCAGAAGATTTGGTTTGCGGGCTAATCTAATTTTCGCTCCGCTCAATCTCTAGGTCTTAAACAGAACGATTTAATTCACTACCAGGTTTATAGATTTTTCTCACAGGTAACCAGAAATAAATATAAATTAAGAGAATGACCCAACCCAACAATACATCTCCAATCAAGTGTGGAGTTTCATGTGTCATTATCAAACCCATAACAAGCATTGCACCGAAGTGAGCAATATTTGCAAACATGGTAAATTCAAAAAATAGATAGTTTTTTAGAGGTTCATTCGCTGCTTTTAAAAGAAACCAGCCCCATACAATATAGATAGCTGAGATCATCAACTCGTAATGCTCACCGCCTCCATGCAACTCTCCCCAGCGAACTAATCGAACCAAAAATTTACCCCATTCAAACTGAAGTAAAATTGCAGGAATATTTAAAAAGATAAGAAGCGCTGCTCCGACAAAAAATAGCAGAAAGCTAATTCCCGTAAATTTTGCGGCTAGGCTAAATCTCGATATTTTTATATGTTCAATTGTTGGCATCCTTATATCCTCATTGATATAAAACGTTAATTTATAATTTTAAGAAGCACGTAATCGACGAGTTTTGAAAATACCCAATCCTTTATCTTTAATATCTAGAATAAAAGATTTGAGACCATTTTCATTTGGAATTGGCAAGCGCCCTCGTCCCAATCGATGCATTTGACGTGTATACCAAGTGATTTCCAACGCACCCAAGTTATCAATAAACTTAAAGCCCGTAGTTAAAGGTTTAACTTGGTTTATTGTTTCAAGCCCACTTAATAAACGTTTTGATGCCAACGGTTCAATTGCGAAAATTCGTCCAAGACCCACAAAATCTAAATCGTTATTTGATAAAGCGCTTTCGATCCCTTGCAGACTTCTAAAGCCACCAGTCACCATAAGTGGTACTTTACTAAGTCCACGAACTTTTTTAGCAAAATCTAAAAAGTAGGCTTCACGAGAAATTGTTGATTCTTTCGGTGTACCCAGCTGCATAATTGGTTTTTCATAGGTTCCGCCAGAAATCTCGATTAAGTCGATTCCCACCTCATCGAGGGCTTGAATGGTTGCTAGCGATTCTTCTTCGGTAAAGCCACCTCTTTGAAAATCGGCTGAGTTCAATTTAATGCTTACAGGATAGTCAGCCCCGACTCGATTGCGAATTTCCTTATAGACCTCAAGGACAAATCTACGTCGATTTTCAATACTTCCACCCCACTGATCTGTACGGCGGTTATGATGCGGAGAAAGGAATTGGCTAATTAAATAGCCATGGGCACCATGTAATTGAACACCACTAAAACCTGCTTTCTTGGCAATCTCTGCAGTGTTTGCATAACGTTGAATCAGGTCTTCTATTTCGTCTTGAGTCAGCTCTCGCGGTGTAGCAAAAACTGCTGCCATTTTGGGGCTAAAAGGCACAGCTGACGGTGAAACCGTTTCTTTATTTAAGCCTCGAATTGCTTGTTTACCCGGATGGTTTATTTGCATCCAGACTTCACTACCTCCAGATTTAGCAACATCTGCCCATTCTTTGATTAAGTCAAAATCTTTTTCGTCTTCAATAATGACATTGCCTGGTTCACCAATTGCTCTAGAGTCAATCATCACGTTACCCGTGATCAAAACCCCAGCTCCAGATTGCGACCACGTTTGGTATAGCTGAATCAGTTCTTTACTCGGTCGTCCATCTGTATGCGCCAGCCCTTCACTTAAAGCTGATTTAATAAGCCTGTTCTTTAGCGTAGTTTTTTTCTTTAGTACAAATGGCGATGCTAGCTTTAAATCGTTTTTCATTTTAGACCTCCAGCTTTATTGTTTTTACGCAGTAAGCTTTTGAATATAACTACGAATAGGCATTGCGATTAAATCAGGATGGCTCGCAATTCCCCAGTGCCCTGCATGAATATCAGTACGCGTAAAAGATGAATTTACCCATCTGTCTTGTTTATCTACGATGTGTTGAGGCACAAAGCGATCTTTGGTCATCGATAAAACATGTACAGGTACCGAGGTATAACGCTTTTTAGAGTTAATTAATGGCTTAAACAAATTCAACCGATAGAAACCTAATCCACGTACGGCATTTTTGAGTTGATGAGGATGTGGTGCAACTTTCTTACCTTCGAGTTGAGAAACCACTTTTGGCCAGATTTTAGATAGTCCCAGATACCAACTTAACTCTGGAATAATTGGAATATTAAAAAACAGCATATAACTCGAAGAAATCATCTGCTTAATAGCCGCAAACTTTCGTGCAAGTTCTTTGCTATTCAGATTTTCTTTAAACCACATACCTGCATGATCAATACTTGGTGCTAAAGCCGTATAACTTTTGATATATGGTTTTAACTTATCGTCCAAAATCGCTTCCCAACCTTGAAGAGCACCAAGATCATGACCAATCAAATGTACGGGCTGCTGAAGACTCGTTTGCTCAATAACAGTTTTTAAATCTGAAATCAGGTAGTCCATGTAATAACCCGCGTCAGACAACGGAGTTCCAGATAGACCTGTACCTCGCACATCGTAAGTCACAATATGAAAATCTGATTTCAGTAATGAGGCCAATTCATCCCAGATTTGTGCTTCGTCAGGATAGCCATGAATAAACACCAGTGTTTCACGATTATCTGCTGCTGTGCCCCACTCATATATTGATAGCGTAACATCAGCAGACTGGATATATCTTTGTTGTTTTTCGATATTCGTATTCATATTAGCTCACCAATCCTTTTTGTATTTCTTCATAAAGTTTGACCGCTGGTGAACGGTTTATATAATCCAATGCAAGCTCAGTTGAACCTTCATAGTAAGGATGATACGAAGGTTTAAAGAAATTTTTAGCTGTAGTCATAAACCAGACAGGACTTGGTACTAATTCTTGAGAACTTGCTTTAAACCATTGTTGCCAAAAACCAAAGCGAGCTAAGGTTTGTTGAGATTTAGGTAAACTACGATCTACTGCTGCAAGCTCTTGCGTGCCTTTAACCATTAAATAAGTGAAAATTGGTGCCACCATACTCATGATTGCAGCACGTAATGCATAATTGCCGCCTAAGTGCTCAAATAAATCGAAAGCAACCGTTCGATGCTCAACTTCTTCGGCACAGTGCCAAGTAAATAGATCACTTACTGCTGGGTCACAGCCTTTTTCTTCCCAGTGTGCTTTCGTCAAAGCGTATTGCCCTAATGCACACGTATAATGTTCAGCAGCAGCAACAATGCCTACACGAAACAATAACCAAGACTTTTGCATACGCTTTGGTAGAGCTTTTCTAAACGGCTTGTCTGCAAGCATGTAATCAAAAAGTTCAATTACGCGCTCATACTGTTCTTCAATATCAACGCCATAACGCTGTATATATTTTTCGATAGATTCTTTGTGCGCTTGAGCATGAATCGCCTCTTGGCGGATAAAAGTTTCTACATCTTTTTTTAATTTTTCATCGGTTACAAATGGCAATGCCTTATTAAAAATACGGCAGAAAAAGTACTCTCCTCGCACAAGTGTAAAACTGAAATGGTTTACAGCATGACTTCCTATTGGAGATTGTGGCATCCAGTGGAGTGGTGATTCATTCCAATTAAAAGCAACACGACGTGGAAATAAAGGCCATAAAGTTTTAGAAGCCATATCTTTGAATGTGTTTGGGTACATGTTCTTTTTCTCGTCCTCAAGATAGCTACACATTAAGTTCTAAAATGGAACTTGTTAATATCATTAAAGGACAATTCCGATGTCAGAACGGTCAAGAACTAATATTTAACGTTTTAAAATAAGGGTTAGCACAAAAAATTCAGAGTTAAAAAAGTTTAAAAGCCCCCATCTGGGAGCTTTTAAAAATAGTTGAGAACACTGTGATTTACAGCTAAAAACTTAACTTGGATTAATCTCTGTGGTTAATCTCTGCAAATCATGACCTGAAGGTGCTTGGTAAACACGTAAACCAAATTCAGGAAGAATCGCAATTAAGTGGTCAAAAATATCTGACTGAATTGCTTCATAAGAAACCCATGCAATCGTATTAGTAAATGCATAAATTTCTAAAGGCAAACCTTGGCTAGTCGGCTGTAATTGACGAACCATAATGGTTTGATTTTGGGCAATCCCCTTGTGTTGGCGCAAATAAAATTCAACATAGGCTCTAAATGTCCCAATATTGGTTAAACGGCGCTTGTTATAACGAGATTGATTGCTTAAATGCTTATTGAACTCTTCAATTTCAGAATTCTTTGCATCGAGATATTGATCTAATAATAAAAACTCTTTGAGCTTTTGTTGCTCTTCGTCACTCATAAAGTGAACACTGCTTTGATCGAGAAAGAGTGAGCGCTTCATTCGACGGCAACCCGAATTGCTCATGCCTCGCCAGTTTTTAAACGTATCGGTAACGAGTTTATTAGTTGGAATGGTGGTATAGGTTTTATCAAAATTTTGCACAGTTACCGTATGCAGCGAAATATCAATTACATCACCATCTGCATTAAGCGACGGCATCTCAATCCAGTCTCCAATCCGCACCATGTCGTAAGAGGCAATTTGTACACTCGCCACTAAAGACAAAATGGTGTTTTGGAAAACCAGCATTAATACCGCTGCCATCGCACCGAAACCAGCCAATAAAGTGAACACATCCTTTTTAAGGAATGTTCCCAAAATCATCAGGCCACACACAACAAATAAGATTAACTTAACCAGTTGTAGGTAACCTTTAATCGGCTTGTTTCTAGACTTCGGATTACGCTGATAAATAAGATTAAAGATATTTAACAGCTCGCTGACCGTAAGCGCGAGTGTAAGAAAGATAAATGCTTGCGCGCCCATTTCTACAAACGAAATGAACTTTGGAGTTAAATGAGGAACCGTTGCAATACCGTTCATAATCACAACAGCAGGAACAATATTTGCAAATTTCTTTATGACGCTATGCTGGGCAAAAATAGATTGATTGGGTGATTTTAGCTTGGTCACCAAGTGACGGACGCCCCGAACAATAATGCGTTTAGCAATAAAATTTGCTATTGCTGCAAATAAAATCAAAATGGTGAGTGAAACAAACATTTCTAGCCAAGGATAATGGCTTAACTGAACCCGAATATCGCGGAAAAAACTTAAAAAATCCAAACCTATACACCTTAAAACTTTCTTTTCTAGAATTTTAAGGGCTAAAGCATATGTTAATAAGACTTGTTTACATATGTAGGCATAAATACAACAACTAAGTTATATACCCTGCTATTTATCTCATTATTTTTGACGCTTAGCTATAAGGTTTTATCTGCTTATGTTTTAGATCACGTACATAAACTAGATCGAATAAATCTGTTCATCTAGAATAATACGTTAAACGAATAATTCTGGTTTTAGTGAGTGAAATTTTCTGATTTTTTGACTTTTATTGGAGTGGTTTGGTTCAGCTTATTCTTTGTCTATATTGCTTGGATCTTTTTTCTTAAAAGTCTGGTTCATAAATTTTTAATTTATAAACGAGGAATTACGACTTCTGCTGAGGTCGTATATTTTCAGGAATCATTGGCTAAGGTGCAATATCGCCCGTTATGTTATATAAAATTGAAATTTCAAACTGAGCAAGGCCAAATCATTACTGAAAACCTTAAGGTGCTTATTGCTAAACAAAATCACGATCAATATAAGGTCGGTAGCATCATCAAAATTAAATATGACCCTAAAAATTTAAAGAATATTTCGATATTGGGAGAGGTCATGGTTTAAGTCATTAGAGATTATTTAAAAAGTACGATAAACCCTGAGGCGCACGCCCGTTCAAGCGACTACTCGTTGTCACTCGAACCAGATTACTCCAAGTAATATTGCAACAATGCTTGATCAGTTTTTTGATTAAAGATACATCTTCATGACATGAAATAGGTTCAAAGCCACCTACCAAAAGATAGACCTCCGCACTAAAACTTAAATTCGCCCCATGAATATGCGCGTGATCCATCTGATCTTTATAATGCGCTAAATATTTTTGCTGTTTGGTTATAGAGAGATGACTAAAATCATCTAGCGTTACAGTGCCGCAAATTGCATCTGTGGGTTGGTGCTGGATTTGATAGCGCAGCCAATCAGGACTGACCACCGTATCTGCATCTGTACATGCAATCCATGTCACACCACGGCCAATTAAATGGCGAATTCCTAAATCTCGTGCTTGCCCAACACATGCGTAGTTACATTCAATCCAATTGATTTGATGGCTTTGTACAATTAACCGCGACTGATCTGTACAGTTATCCAATACCACAATCACTTCTACGTCATAACCGCTAATGTTATCTATAGCGACCTGAATAGATTGCAAACAGGCAGATAGATAGTGCTCTTCGTTATGCGCTGGAATGACGATACCTATTTTCATCTTAGTTTTTCCTGCTGTGCTAAAGAGGAAGTGTTCGCCGTCCATAGATCAATCATAAAATCTGGATCGTTTAAACTGAGATAGTGATGAAATGGAAAATGTTGCTGAAAGCCTTGATGGACTTTTTCTGCATTTAATTCAAAATCTTGAATTTCATGACGCCAATGACAACACAGAATCTCACCGTCATCATTTAAACTATGTTTTAACTTTTCAATAAACTGCTGCAACTCATCAGCAGATAAGTAATAGGCCATCTCACTAATTAAAATGAGGTCGAATTTTTGAATTGAGTAGTCTTCAGGTATTTTTCTATTTTCAACAACCACATGCTCAAATTCTTTTAAGCGCTCGGACGCTAAGCGAACAGCACTCCCAGAGACATCTATACACAGCAATTGCTCGGCTCTTTGCGCCAAATGAAAACTTAAATGTCCATTTGAACAGCCCACTTCTAACACTTTTGAGTAACGAGGTTTTGTCAACAGCGCGAGACAAATTTGTCTTTTGCGAGCTTCATACCAATGAGAGTCATAGCCCCACGGATCACTGTTATGACGATATAAATCTTCAAAGTACATGCGAGAATGAATCACTCAAATAAACCTCATAAGGCATTAAAAGACGTTTAATTGCACTTGAAGAAAGAACCGCAGCATTACCCGTGGTTTCATCTGCTTCAAGTTGGGTTTTAAACTGCAAAATTGCTTGATGTTTTTTAGTTAGCTGTTCTTCGGTTAAGTGATAGGCTTTTGCTCGGTACCAATCAATTCGTGAGTCTAACGGCTTTGCCCAATGCCAAGCCCAAATTAATACGTGTAAACATAGAAGTTGCTTAGCGGTTGCATAAGCTTGTACGGTTTTACCTACGGCTTCGTGGTCTGGGTGACCATCAAAGGCATAGCTACAAACTAGAATGTCATCGGGTTGAACGATCTGCTCTAAACTCTGCCACAGTTGATCGGTTTGTAAATGAATCTGACCATCTAACAAATTAAGCTCTACATGCTCGGTTGACTCGGCTACTCCTAAACACTTTAAGGCTGCCAAGCTTTCTTGCGGACGAAGAATATTGAGCTGATCTGGAGGATATTTTGTAGAGTTAGGATGGCTTTGTGTGCCGTTACTTACCGCTAAAATGAGAATCTTACAATTTAGCGCAATAAGTTGCTGCATTAAACCACCGCAACCAAGTACCTCATCATCAGGATGTGGAGCGACTATCACCACCCTTTTTGAGCGAAACAACTCAAGATCTAAAGCTGCTAAAGGTTGTTGTTGAAATGCATTTAACCATTGCTCTTTTGACGTACCCTCACCAAAAATAATGCGGTCTTCGACCAAAGGATGTTTTAAAGTTCCCATAGGCTTTGGTCCGATAAACAGAGTTCTGTAATTTGCTGGTAGTCAAAAGCAGCATGACTTTGTCTGATAAACACAGGCAAATCAGCCATGAGCTGTGCAAAAGTTGCATCTTCACAAAAAGGACGAGCACCTAATGCTTTGCCTACTCGCTCAACCACACTCAGACAGCATTGTTCTGTTTGGGCACGTAGTATTCGTATTTCCCGCTCATGATTTAGCATGGGTTTGCTGTCAATCAGTTCAGCAACATATTGAAAATATTGCTTAGTAATTTCTAATTGATGAGCGACCTCTCCCAAGTACAATTTTTTAAAAGGATTCGGACTGACCTGACAACTTTCTTGTAAAAAACCAGCTAAACCCACGGCGGCACCATACCAACAAGCCGCAACACCTGCTGCACCATGCCAAAAACCTGGGCGTTTTAAATAACTATTTGGATGACCTATCAATTTAACAGGTGTATTTTCAAAACTTACTCTTGCAGTCTTTGTCGCATTCATCCCGACTGCATGCCAGTGGCTTGAGTCCGTGCTAATAGAGGAATGACTTAAGTCAACAATACAAAGCTGCGCCTGCCCTTGTTGATTTTTATAACTCATCAAAACTTTTTGAATAAACTCTGCACCAGAGCACCAAGGCTTTATGCCATTACAAAGGTTATCTTTTACTTGCAATGGAGCTGGTCCACCATCTGCTGCCCAAACAGCCCAAAGTTGGTCATCTATTTCTGGGTGATAACCCAATTCACTTAAAATGCTTAAAGCATCGCAGTGTGATTCAAAAAGCTTCGCCAAACTTAAATCGACTCCAGCAATTTGAGCAAAAAGCTGCCAACGTTGATAGGTCTGACCCGAAGCTGGATGAGGCAAATTTTTCGCTAAATTTACCAATTGAGAGAGTAAATCTATACGAAGCTTGGTTTTATCTTCAGCTAAGGCAGATTCAAATTCACTCAAGGCACTTAATATCGTCACATTTATAGGTATTTTAATATTCATTGCAAATAATTATTTATAAGACTTGGTTTAACCTTATCTAAATACTTCTGTTTAAATAAACATGTAAATTGTAATAAAAAGATAAATATTATTAGTTTTATATCTAATTATTTCATTGTTACTCGAATATATTTATTAAGTGAACTTATAAACCCATCCTGTAAGGTTTATTAAAAACCCCTGATTTATCCAATTATTTAAAGTAATTTAAGTCTTACCGTTTTTCTATTTCTAAAGAAGAGGTCTAAAATGAGCACTTTAAATATTAATGATATTAAAAAACACGCAGACGTTATTGCTTCTTGTGGTACTAAAGTAGGTACAGTCGACCATCTAGATGGTGAAAACCAATTAAAGCTGACTCGAGACGAAAGCGGTCAACATCACCTTATTCCTACAGGATGGATTGGTGAAGTGAAAGAAAACCAAGTCATTCTGAATAAAAACTCAGAAGAAGTTAAAGATCAGTGGCAAGCGATCTAGACTTTTAAGCACGATACGTGACTTAACGTGAAATTTATAATAAAGCGATTTAGCTTAGAAAAATAAAGAGGCTTAGAAACTTTAAAGCCTAACTCCCCAAACTGAAGGCTCCTTTTCATAAGGAGCCTTTTTTATTGATATTTAGTTAGTTACAATGATAATAGAGTCTGATGTAACCTTAAAGACGATACGATTTTCATGATTAATACTGCCTTGACCAATATCCTGATAAGTCATGTTTTAGAGGTTCAAAACCAGCTTTTTGAAAACTAACTTAGCGGTTTTTATTCAAAAGAAATTTTACAATTTCATCGATAAATTGGCTTCTCCCCCGTTCAGGGCGGTCAAGATGAGCATAATGGGTCGCGTTGGCCAATGTAACCTCGCGAATACTTTTCGCATGCACCGCATCATGAATAAAGTTTTCAGTATCCTCAGGTCGACTCCAAAAATCGTGCTCGGAGCGGACTATAAGCACGGCAGCCTTAATGCTTCCAGCATCAAATAGATGTCGTCCTGTCGCTTGGTAAAAACTGTCCTCCATAGCACCTAAGGGCGCGCGGAATGCTGGAGGTTGATGCCTACTAGACTGTGGATCACTAGCTAGCGCTGCTCGCGTATAAGCTTCAACAACCAAAGGATCTCGCCACTCCGTCTTATTTTCAATTGGAATTGTTTTATCCCATGAGGGCAAAAGCGAAGCAGCCGTATTTAATGCATATCCCCCCATCGCAGGATTGAAGCGCCCCGAATTGTTAGGATCATCATTTGCTGAACCGAGACCGATCCCATCATGTTGTCGTGATCCACCATATAGCGCATTAAACATTATGAGTTCGCTGACACGTTCGGGCCAGAGCGACGAATAATAAGCTGCCCACATTCCCCCAGTTGCCCAGCCCAACAGAGCGACCTGCTCATTACCAGTATGTTGCCGTGCAAACGTTACAACAGCATCAATGTCACGTACAACTTCATAAGCACGCGAAAGCGGCTTAACTTTGTTTGGGGAGTGATCCATAGCTGTAGGACGATCCGATTGACCGTAACCCCGAGCATCAAGAATAAAGATTGTTCGCCCTGTTAACCGCGCAAGATCTGCTGCGAGTGATCCGTTTGACACATCCAAATCAAATGATCCAATACCAGGAACGCGTGCACCATGTACAAGAATGAGCGCAGGTCGTCCCTTAGTTCCATTCTCGCGAACCTCCCGAACATGTAACCCAACACCATCTGCCGTAAGGACTCTGAAATCCTTCCGAATAAGTTCCCCTTCACTCTGTTGCCGCGCCGCCGAAGCAATCGTACCTATCATCAATGTAGTTACGAGAACGAACATTATCGCGATTGGCACACTCTTGGGAACTTTTCTTCTTTCTCTTGTCACTCCACATCCTCCGCTAATGTACTATCAAGTTAATCCAATAACGTAAGTTTGATCTGGGTCAACTTGGCCTGATGCAATGAGCTAATAAGGGATTCAGCAGTTCTTTTCCCGAGGAACGACTGGACTAAATCTTTATTATAGCTTCTGAAACAACATCGAATATCTTCACATAGTTCCCACCACGTAAGATCCTCAGCTTAACAATACCCGACATATTGCTCATAAAATATACACGCATACGAAACGAGTACATTTTTTAAGCTATTACAGAATATTCAGGACTAAAAGTTTATCAATTCCATCAAAAGGTGAGCGCTTTTATCAATAATGAGTGGTACATAATATAAGAATGTGCATTTTTGTCCCTTAAGCACATGGTGATCGATTTTACTTAATGCTAAAAATTGTGCATTCGCATTAAATGAATAATTATGAATAGGGTGACGTATATGATCACAGGGAATCATCAGCTTAAAGCTCGAAAAGTACATTTTGATTTCGCGGAGTCGTCTGTGTGTTGGATGCCGAATGATCCGCTATGCTCACACGTAGCAAATGGTATTAATATGCTCTTGCCAGCTGGTGAATTTTGGTTTTGCCGCGTGTTTAATAAAACCCTTCCCTTGATTACCGATGAAACCTTAAAACAAGAAGTGATTGGCTTTGTTCGTCAAGAAGCAGCACATGCACGTGCCCATGAAAAGGCTCAGGACTTCTTACGCGAAAATGGCTACGACATTCAAGAAACACTCAACCGTGCCCATTTTGTGTTTAACATTTTATTAGGTGACAAACCTTTAGGTATGCCCTTTTTAAAAGGCGAAAAGCTCGATGAATATTGGTTACTTTTTCGAGTTGGTGTGATTGCTGCAATTGAGCACTTTACCGGAACCATTGGTCAGTGGACACTCGACAGTAAGTCTTGGGACAAAGCCGACCCTGCCATGGCAGACTTGTTCCGTTGGCATTTGGCTGAAGAAGTTGAGCATCGTTGTGTTGCCTACGACTTATTTGAGCACCTCTTAACAAACAAGTTTGGTTTTTATGTGTCGCGCCAAGTGATTATGGCAGCTGTTTTCCCGCTGTTTATTTATTTCCTTGCTGACTTTGCGCGTAGTCTAGGCAAGCAAGATTTAGAGCACGAAGACATTCAAAAATTGATGCGTCGTGGCTTCTTTAATTTCATTCGTGAATTTGAAAAAACGGCTACTCGCTCAGACAACCTACCGACCATTAAATATTTATGGAAAGCGACATTAAGATGGGTTTCTCCAAAATTTAACCCACTTCATGAAGGTGACACCGAGCAAGCTTTAGCTTATATGGCTCGTTCGCCTGCTGTTCAATATTTTGAAGGAATGGCTCAGACTGCAAAACCTGCAACATTAAGCTAAGCAGCTATTTTATTTAAAATGAAAGCCTCCTTGATTGGAGGCTTTTTCTTTAGTAAGTTTTGTCGCTTAAGCAAAATTTAAAAAGAAATAATCCAACAACCGATCTCTTTCATCGACCGCATTTTTATCTAAAAGCTGGACCATCGCCCCATCAATCATAAATAAAAACATGTAAGCATCTTGGATTGAAGCCGTCGTTTTTAAGGTTAAAAGCAACTTATGAATTTCGCCAATAAACCAGTTTCTATAATCAACTACAACCTTATAGGCAACAGGATAAAGCTTTTCAATTTCAAAAATTGCCTTAAATGGCAAATGATAAAAGCCATTTAAGTCGGCATGTAGAAAATAAATCTCCTTGAGTTTATCGAGCACCATTTGTTCACGGTAAGAATTAACGATGGAAAATACTTTTACTTTGAGCGCGTCTTTTTGAAAAGTAAGACACATCTCGATGAGTCGTGCTTTTGAGTGAAAGTCGTTGTAAAAAGTAGCCTTGGCAACTTTGGCTTCTGCAATAATTTGGTCGACCCCGACCTTATGAAACCCATATTGATTAAATAAGTCTTTTGCGATGTGAAGCACTCTGAGTGCTCTAAATGAAGATTCTAAATTTGGCATAGGAAGACCGTTTAAATAATTTTTTGTTGTATCTAAAAGAGATAGAAATGCCGTCACTCTTAAAATGAGTGCTAAAAAACAGGCATGCAAAAGCAGCACAAAAATGTGCCTAAGCTATCTCAGATTTTATTGTTGCTATGATTTTTTAGTCGTAACGAGCTAAGGTTGTAGAAAACCTAGAGTCGGTTAAACCGTTTTAAAGACCAGTTGGGCGGTATGGCTAGAGAGAGTTTGGCAAAGACCAATAAATGAGAAGAAATAGTACGCATGAGCGAACTCCTTGTGTGTAAAGAAGTTCTACCAGATCACTGTCAAATGATTATGGTGGTAGAACGAGAGAAGGTTGACAGACTGACACACAAGAATCAGCACGCACAAGGCGTCCCTCCCTCGCCCTACCGCTACGAAGGGGGACGAACGAGTTCGCCACCAAAAAGAGAACTTTTTGATGTCTTGTGTGTTAAATCGATCTGTCAAAATCGACTGGCAATGTGGCCAGCACGCAAAGCATAATCGGAGGGGTTTTAGGTGTCAATGTGATATTGGCTAGAAAATAATTGAATAAATATTATTTTTCATTGGATTAGAATATTTAATTACTTCATTAGAAATTGATTATTTAGTAAAAATAATAATAGAACGAGAAAGAGTTGACAGACTGAACCCAAAAGATCAGCACGCATTAAGCGTCCCTTTCTCATCCTGAAACGAAGAATAATAAGAGAGATTTTAAGTGTCAATGTAATATTAAGCGAATTATTAAAGTTTATTTTTTTATTTTAAATTATATGCTGTGATACACCGATAAAATGAATAAATAAATCCATTTTATCGGCTTGCTAGAAGAGGTTTTTAAAACCTTATTTTATTTTTTAATATAGTTTGGAAACTCTTTTAAAACCGTACTACATAATTGGCCTTTCATATCTCCTCTCTTGCGTGCTTCAAATTGGTCCATACCTAATCTCATAACTTCTCTACCATATTTTTCACCTAGTTCATGTTTAGTACATTTGTCAGATTCATGAACTAATTCTTGTGAAGTATAGTGATAATTACAATCAAGTTGAGCACGGCTTAAAAAACCATGTAGCTGTACTGTTCTCTCGCAAGTTGTTCGCTGTATATAAGTTTTGGGCTCTTGTTCAGCATAAACTGATGTTCCTACCAATAAAGTGAAAACTGTTACTAAAATATTACGCATTATTTCCCCGACAAAGTTATTAAAAGTATTAGTGATAATGTTGCGGGCGTATTAAATAATAATTACTTATAAGTGTCTATTAATAATAAGGAAATTAGATAAATCCCCTTATCTTTTGAATACTTAATCACCTTAAAAAAATTGTGTGATTAACTTTTATCAAATAAATGATATTAAATTTTTTCTAATCTTCTTTAATATAATCCAAGTTATTCAAGTAAAGAGTTTTAGTGATATTTCATAGATTTCTTATCGACTAAAACCCTTACTCATTAGCACTTTAAAACCCTAACTTCTTAAAGACAAAATAACCCACATGGCTTTCAAAGCTACCGTCATTTTGAATTTTGAAATACTTCTTAACGAGGTCAGATGAACCTTCCTGCAAATAGCGTAAAGTTTTAACTTGATCTTCAGGAGTTTTCATACGCTTTACCCAACTATCAAAGTCTAATGAAAGCGTTTGCTTGTCTAAAGCTACTAAGTCAAAGCCTGCATCTTCGATAAAATAAACCCACTCTTTCACACTATAGTTTCTTACGTGACTCGGGTCTCGAATCGTTTCGATCGTCTGTAAAAACGTATCTAATATAGGTGAGCTAGAACTAATAATGTCTACAAAAATAACAATGCCATCTGGCTTAAGAACACGATTTACTTCTTTCATTGCAGTCGGAACATGCTGCCAGTGATGAGCTGAATATCGGCTAATCACGACATCAAACTGCTGATCACTAAAAGGCATATCTTCAGCAATGCCCTGCTGCACAAAGATGTTTTTTAATTTGCGCTGGCTAGCGGCTTTAGAGACTGTGTCTAACATTTCATGAGATAAATCGTAGGCAAAGACTAGGTCAGCATGCGGAGCAACATTATAAGAGACATGACCACCACCACAGCCTAAATCTAGAACCACAGCCTTTTCATATTTCTGAATTTCATGAATAAATTTATTAAATTCAATTCCTTCAGAATGTGCTTGGCTATTCAAATAGTCTAAAGATTTATTTTGATATTGTTTTTGATTTATATCGTGCTGGGTGATCATAACCTTGCTTCCTACTTTGCAATGAAATCACCATAAAGCAAAAGTTAGATAAAAAATAATGATTAGTTTTTCTTCAATTGATAAATAAAAGTTATTATTTAATTTGTTTTAATACACAGTAAGCACAAAATTTTAAAATCCTTAAATCCAATAGACAGCTATACTGGCTTTATCTAAAAATTCTACAAAAACAGAAAATGCTAAAAGCTATTTTATTTGATTTAGATCAGACTCTACTTGACAGAAATACATCACTTAAAAAATTTGTTGAATGGCAAGTAAACTTTTTCCAATTGGTATCACAGAAGAATAAGCAAGACTTTATCACTCGATTTATTGAATTAGATAATAATGGAAATGTTTGGAAAGACTTGGTTTATACCCAATTGCTTAAAGAATTTAATATCAAAAATTTTAACGTCGAGACCTTGCTGAACTCCTACGTTAATGACTTTAATAAGTTTTCTTCTTCATTTGAAAGAGTTCCTGAAACAATTCAAAATCTTTATAACAAAGGATATAAATTAGGCTTAATTTCTAATGGGAAATCCCCTTTCCAAGAAAATAACTTTTATGCACTAGGTCTTAAGGAATTTTTTTCTACAATTATTGTTTCAGAAGCTATAGGCTTACGAAAACCCAATATACAAATATTTGAGCATGCATGTAAAGAGCTTGGCTTTATCCCTGATGAATGTATTTTTGTAGGTGATAATCCGAAGGCCGATATTGAAGGTGCTAACAAAGCTGGAATGAAAACGATCTTTTTCCATCCTGATCCTTCCATTGATTATCCTTTCGCAGATAAAAAGATTCACCATTATGATCAGCTAGAAATAGCAATTAACAAATTAGAGAATTCTATTCTTTAAAAATAGATTTAAGAACTTAGAAGAGATCCGCAAAGAGCACTGTTTAGTCACCCTTACTGAAACAGTGCTCTTTGCTCCATCACAACCCTTATCCAGAGAGTTCGATGCATAGAACTAGTGTATGTACCTTTAACTCAAAATGTTTCCTGTATTTTTTAATATTTTTAAATGTTCACAGCATAAAAATGAAGTATATTTAATTTTATCAGAAGATTCTTCTTTGGTTTATATTTTGAACAGAACAGAATACACACTAGATCGTATAGATCGGAAAATTTTATCTGCCTTACGGGGCAATGGCCGTTTAACTGTTGCTCAATTAGCAGAAGAAGTCGGTCTTTCATCTTCACCATGCTGGACACGACTGAAACGTCTGGAAACTTTAAAAATTATTGAAGGCTATACGGTAAACGTAAACCCAAAAGCGATCGGTATTCATGAAGTATTCTTCATAGAAATTACTTTAGAACGCCATGACGATGAAATGCTGGAAAATTTCAGCGAAGCATTAGCTGACATACCTGAAGTTGTAGAAGCTCATCTCGTCACAGGTGATTATGATTATTTGGTTAAAGTAGCAGTAAAAGATGCTGACCATTACGAACGTTTTTTACGAAAAAAACTCTATTCAATTAAAGGAATTCGACACACCCGTTCGACCTTTGCCCTACGCCCTCTTAAATCTGCCAATACCGCCGATTTAATGTTAATTGAATAAAAGGTGTAATGCCTATAGCGCATCGACGTAAACTATTGATTTTAAAATGCTTATTTAGTTAAGCGGCTTAAGCGATAACAGATTTAGGCTCTGTTATATTTTTTTTAAAAAATTCTGTATCTATGATTACAGCCTCCTCATCTCCATAATAAAATTAATCTGAATTGGAGGCATCGCCATGAACATTTTGAAGAAAAAAAATAAGGCCAGTTTTGTATTCTTTATTATTACTCTCTACTCTTTTATTGGGTTTGGCTTAGGTTTCATTATTTGGGAATACTTCTTAAAGGCCTAGTTTGCTAAAAAGCGTTAACGAGCCTCAGAAATAATTTCTGAAGTAATTTCTTTGCTACGATGATATGCGGCCCTCATTGCTAAACGTATATCATCAGACACATTGCCTAATTCAAACATTCGTAAAGCAGATTCGGTAATCCCATTTGCTAAAGTGACCTTTCCACATAACTCCGCTGGTGGAACATTACTTTTACGAATCATTTCGACTGCGCCAGTAGCCGCTTGAAGCGCAAGATCTAAGGCAAATTGTTTATCTAGCCCTAATGAAACACCTGTCTTAATCATGCTATCTAAAATATAGAAAAAGTAAGCTGGCCCTGAACCTGATAATGCAATAATGGCATCACTTTGTGTTTCAGACGGCGCCCAAAAAGTCTGGCCCGTTGCAGAATACAAGGTTTCAATTAAGTCTTTATCAAGCTGGTCCATTTGCTCTGAAGCAATCAGCACGTGAGTACCAACATGGGTCAGTACAGGCGGATTTGAAATCACACGAACGATTTTCTTTGAACCTGTAAAACTGGATAGGTGCGCAATATCAATCCCTGCCATCATAGAAACAATAATCTTATTTGCTAACCATTTTTTAAACGGCGCAAGTATCTCTTTTAATTGTTTTGGATCGAGTAACAACACAACAATATCAGCTTTTTTTAAACCATTTTCTTTTTGCTTCAAAGCATGTGTATCATTAATTTTTTTCTCTTCAATTAAGTGTATTTTTTCTTTGTTAAACCCTTTTAAAACCATTCCTCCGATTAAAGCCAAAGCTAAATTACTACTGCCAATAAAGCAAATATTAGGTTGTACTTCACTTAACATTTAAAATGTTTTCCTTTCTAAGCGAGGCTATAACAATAAATATTATCTATAGTTTAATTATGAATGTTGAATTAAAGATGACCGTCTGAATAAAGAGCCCACTTTAATAAAAGATTTTATTAAAGTGGGCTTTGTTTTATTTGCGCAATAAATAAAACAACTTTAGCTTACGCCTAATGTATAACTATATTTACCAAATTCCACTCACAAATTGTAATGGTCTGTAACTAATACTAAAATATTGTAAATACCATTTGAAGCTATAAAATAAAATCATTGTTTTTCAAAAATTAAAGTTTACTCATTAAATCTATTTCAATTAATTTAATAAGAAAATCTTTAAAATAATAGACAGTAGTAAAATTATTTTAATTTATTAGCTAAATATTTTCATTTTTCTTCTTTAAAATACTCTCGGCTCTTCTCATTGCTTGACTTAAATCAACCTCATCACACACCCAAAAGCTAAAAATTTGTCCAAACAAGTGGAAGTGTTGCCTAATATATTTAGAACTATTGTCTGAATAATGCTCTTCAACCTTAAAGAAATCATTATTATTTTCTATTTTCTGACCGTCAAAAATACCGCCAATACAAATATCCATTTTAATACCATACACCTAATTCGTTATATTTTAACATAAAAATTTAGAAGCACTTTGATAAGAGTATTTTTATACTTCTTTTTTTAAATATAAGTTGAATTAAAACTTATAAAAAACCCACAAGACTAAAGTGGGCTTTTTTAAACTCTAATAAAATGCTTTAGACTTAAATATATTTTATTTAAACAATATATTCAAATCAATTAAACGCTTTATTTATGAGTTTTGAAGAATCACAATATTTGAAGCTTGAGGGCCTTTTTTACCTTGTACTACGGTAAACTCAACACGTTGACCTTCTAATAGAACTTTAAAACCTTGTGTTTGAATATCAGTAAAATGAGCAAAAATATCTTTACCTTCATCAGTCACAATAAAACCAAAACCTTTAGTTTCATTGAACCATTTTACTGTACCAGTACTAGTAGACATATGTTATATCCTAAATCTTAAAATATTATAACTTATTATTGGGAAACCAATTTAACTAAAAAATAGATGTCAAAAATTAAATATCTGAAGAAACCCAAGGATTATAAATATAAAACTGCGCAAATAGAAATTTATTATGACAAGAATATTTTGTTAGTTATGCTCGATAATACACGCTTCATAAGCATTTGCAATCGATATTCAAAATAATTAAAGCAAGAAAAACTCTACCCACTCCCCGATTCATCTTTCATATTGATTTAATTAAGATTCCTTTCAATTAAAAGTCAAATTTTGTTTCATTTTAATCGAAAGAAGTCAAATATCAGTGCTATTTCTCCATAAAAACCATCAATAAAATTTCTTTTCGCCAGCAGGACGCGTCTTAAAGCGTCGATGGAACCACATGTATTGCGTAGGGGCAATACGAATTTGATTCTCAATAATCTTATTGACTCTTTCAGCATCACTCACTTCACATCCACTCGGAAAATTTTCTAATTTAGGTTCCACGAGTACATGATATTGAGGGTTTCTAATATCGCCACTTCTATAAAAGTATAAAGGTACTGCTGCTGCTTTTGAGATATCCATCAATCTACGGTGAGCGGTCACGGTAGCCGCCTGTATTCCGAAAAATGAGGCCATTACACCTTGTTTTAAGCCAAAGTCCTGATCTGGGCTATACCATATGGCATGACCATGTTTAAGGTTTTGGATAAGTCCACGCATGTTGTCTCGAGCAATCTGGTTTTTATAGACTCTTGCGCGGCTGCGATGAATTAGAAAATCTAAAAAGGGATTATTTTGAGGTCTGTAAACCACGTCCATATTAAAAAATAAGGTACAAGCTGCTCCACCAGCGTCTAAAAGCGTACTATGGGTGCCTAATAGTAGTACGCCATTTTCCTGATTATTTGTTAAATTCTCTAATCCATCTATGTGAACACGGCTTTTAAACCAGTTTGGACTGTACCAAGCATTTAAGGCTTCAAATACACCCGTGAGAGTATCTACAAAAACCTGTTTGGCTTTCACCTCAATTTGCATAGGTGTTTTTTCAGGAAAGCAGGCTTCTAAATTACGTAATGTTGTTTTTCGTCTTGAACCTAAAGATTTCCATGCTATTTTTGATAAAAGATCGGCAAGACGCCATTGAATTGCCCAAGGTAACATCGCAAAACACATCAGAATAAATGCTAAAAACCATATACCCCAATATTTAAACGATAAAAAGGAAAATCGAAATTCGCCAGATTTAAACTGCCGTTCTTTTTTCGTCATGCTGTATATTTCTTGAGGTATAGGTTTAGCATACTAACACCCCCTGCTGTTGGGGTTGTATGTTTATGTTGCTTTGAGTAATAAGCTTTTTATTACCCTACCTATTTATCGAAATGCATATTTTAAACATTTAATCTATTTAAGGCTTAAATATACATAACTGTCTGTATACATAACTTATTTTCTCATTTAAAGTAATCGCATAATCTTGTCTCATTGATAAATAGGATATATCAGCGTGAGCGGTCTTTTAGTCTTTATAACAATTGCATTTCTTACTCTCTTAAGCCCCGGACCTGGCGTTTTATTTACTGTCACAAATTCAATCAATTATGGTGTTAAAACTGCTCTATTCGGTATTAGCGGCTTAATCATTGGTATGTTTGTAATTGCTGTAATTTCCGCTAGTGGTGTAGGTCTTATTATTACCAGCAACCCAACTATTTTTACGGTTTTAAAATTTATTGGTGCATTTTATTTAATGTATCTTGGATATAAAAATTTCAGCAAAAAAACGCCATCGCAAGATTTAATCACTGATCAACAAAGCGATAAAAATGTAAGTAAATCGAGACTCTTTTATCAAGGCCTACTTGCATCTTTGCTTAATCCTAAAACAATCGTATTTTTTATTGCTCTATTCCCTCAATTTATTGATATCAAGAAAGAAATTTTAACTCAGTTTTTAGTTCTATCTTTAACCTTTTGTTTTATTGGATTTTTAATTCATTTGGTCTATGCAAATTTCTCTTCAATTTTTAAAGAAAAGATGTTGGCTGGAAATAATTTTTCTATACTCAATAAAATTAGCGGTGCTATTTTCTTTCTTCTTGCCGTTTTACTCATTGCACAATAAATCATTACTCGACATATGATTATTTGAAAAGCCTCAACTCATGGTTAGGCTTTTCAAGTCTTTTGTCTATTAACATATTTTTATCTAACTACAATTTTTACAACGCTACCCTGTTTAAGATCCATCCATAAAAGAAGTCTTCGTAATTTGGGTTCTTCTCTGTAATTTCGATATAGTGCTGCCCTTGCATAATATTTAAAACGCGTAGTAAGACCGTTTCTCCGTCTTTATTACGCCTGTTCAAATATGTACTCAGTGCTTGAATAGTGCGAGGTCCATATTGACCATCTAAGGTAAGATTTGGCCAGCCCTCCTCACCCTGCTTATTTAGCAGATTTAGAGCACGTTGTAATAAAGGTTTAGTAAAGTTGACTCCACAATTTATAGCCGTATCAAGTAACTCTTCTGCAATAGCAGGGCTAATTTTATTGATCTGGTCAAATTGGGGTTCAAACCAATATTGTTGTTTATAAATAGACTTGGCTACGCTTAATGGTAAATCTCTCATATCACCTTGATATCCGTTCGATCGAGCGACTGCCTCGGTAATGCCAAATTTGGTGGCATGCCCATGGTCTGATGGATGATTAATATATCCACCTTCTCTGTCTATGATTGCTTCTAAGTATTGGTCAATATTCATTTTATTTTACCTATATCATTGAAACTGTTTTAGCTATTTTGCAGATCATCTTTCGCTTTTTTTAAGTCTTTGATGACTTCCACAATCGTTTTCCCTTCTTGTTTATTGATGAAATTAAATATCCATCTCACAATCGCCCAGCCCGGCAAACCGCAAATGAAGAAGAATCCACATAGTGTGATCATTCCCCAAATATCCGATACCCATTCATGTAAATTCCATTTCATGATGATAAATGAGCCTCCAGTTAAGCTTGAAACGACTGTGCATATCAGCCCAACAATCCATTCTTGTGGTGAGCGAGGGAAACGCATCATCAACACGACTGCCACAACTAAGCTGACTGCTAAAGCCACCATAATTGCAATGCTATAAAAATCTAAAAATGTGGCTAAACCACCCGTTGGAACTGTTTTCATCATCTTGTCCTGCTTTAAAGGGTAAAACTTGAAAACTCGCTATTCTTAATCGCTTGTTGTTTTTCAGGTTTCATCAATACCCTTAGTTTTCTTTATTACAGCCAATAAAAAACACTAACGCTTTTTTTAACCGCGCTAAATTGCAAGACGAACTGATCCTTGACCCCATATTTCAGGGGTCCAAGAAAGAATGTTTGTATGCTAAAGCCTGTTAGTGTGCACTGTTTAAGGCTTGTTCAATCAACTCAATCACGGTGATTGCACCTATCGCTTTTTGCATTGAGACTTGATCATCGAATTCGAATGCATCATCTTCAAGCTCACTTGCAATTAGCTTTGCCTCTTCAAGCGCCCTTTTTATTTTTTGTACCTTGTATTTGTTTACGTCTTTTGCAATTGTCGGGACATATCCTCCACGTTTTGCATTTTTAAGTTGTTTAGCTCTGTTCTGCATTGCTGTAGTCATTCACTATCTCCAACTCACACGTTTAATAAGGCATCTTTATCGTTTGTTATTCTTGAAGTTTTGATCCATTCTTTGAGCAATATAGCTAAGCTATGACTACAAATGTGTGTTCAAAACGTTTCATCTGGTACAACAAACCTAAAGAACTAAACGGTATGCATTTAAAGTATTCATTTAAAAGTAGATATTCCTTTTTCTAAAATTGTAAAAAAGTATGAAAGCTCTTACGTTTATGTCTTTTTCAAACTTTAATTTTTTGACCAAAAAGTTCAAATAAGACTTTGCCGTATATCGGAAACTTTTGTTACGCCTCACAATCTTTGCTAAATTCTTCATGTTCTTGATACCCTTTATCGACGAACATTAAGCCTGATCCACGGAATCGGGCTTTTTTTTATTCTATTTTTTGTTTTGATAGCCTATCTGTAAATAATAATTGAGCTATCTCCCTTCTATTTTGCTTCCTCTAGAAACAAAATAAATTTAGCTTTCATCTCAACATGCTGATAATTCAATAAATAGTGGTTCAAATACGATTTAAACTTGATCTATTCATTTGAAGATATAACCGATATTATAACTATAGTTATTATTAGTCAATAACTATAGTTGTTTTACTCGATATAACTTTAGTTATATATTTGTTATAAGTTTGCTGGTGTAACCGTTATGGCTCTTAAAGACCGTTTAAAAGATTCTAGAATTAAAGCCAAAAAAACTCAGGCTGAAGTAGCAGAAGCAGTAAAAATGTCTCAGCCAGCCTATCAGGCTTTAGAGTCTGGGAAAAATTTAAAATCTGCGTTTCTTCCACTTATTGCCCAGTTTTTAGGTGTAGATGGTTATTGGTTAACGACTGGAAATACAGAAGATGCTTTTAGAGAAAGTGATGTATTTAGCCCTACAGTTGTGAGTGCTGAATCCACCGATCAATATGCTTGGATTGAAGTGGTAGAAGCTAGTTTTTCGTGTGGTACTGGTGAGTCTATTGAGTTCCACTTCGATGCAATTAATGGAAAAATTCCTTTCCCTGCTTCATTCTTTAAAGAAAAACGGGTTGCTCAAGAGTGCATGCGTATTATCAAAGCTAAAGGCGATAGTATGACAGACTACATTAAAGATGGAGATCTGGTCGGTATTGATATCTCTCAAACTGAAGTAATTGATGGCGAGATTTATGCGGTTTACTTTGCAGGCGAAGGAATGATTAAGCAAATTTTTAAAGAAGCTGATGGCTCTTTAATTTTGCATAGTTTGAATGAAAAATTTAGAGACCGCCGTGTAACCGAAGAAAATGGAAAGAACTTTAAGGTCATGGGGCGTCAATTCTGGCGAGCGGGTTAAGGTCGTTATAAATATAATTAAAATAATAATTTTATCAATTTAATACGTTTTTGTTTTTTATAACTTTAATTGTTTATTATCCATATAGATATAAAAAAACCTATCTCTTTTAAAGGAGATAGGTTTTTTAGCTTTAGAGCCAAGCATTTTATTAACAATACGTCGTTAAACGATAAAGCTGATTAAATCCAGCATAAAAGCTTTTACCATCTTGGTTTAATTCGATTTCTTCACCAGATTGAAGTTGAATTTTCTTACCAACTTCGACCCAACGATAACCATCTTGAGAGTTTTGCTTACGCACATGAGGAACGATCCTCACATTAATCTCATTGCCATTTACGGATGTAGCAATATGCCACTCATTTACTATATTCACAATCATTCACTCATCACTGAGCTCATGTGATTTAACGGTATTTAATTAGAACGCTAGATTTAAGGTATGGACAGTCAGTCTAGAATTTAATATTTAGCTTTATATAGGGTTATTTATAAGCTAATTGCTTTTCATAATTTTCGTATTATGAAAAGTGGTACATCACAGAGCATAATATTTTGGTTGCGGGGGCCGGATTTGAACCAACGACCTTCGGGTTATGAGCCCGACGAGCTACCAGACTGCTCCACCCCGCAATTGGAAGTAAGCTTTATACGCTCATATATTTCATAAAGCAAACTTTATTTTTTAATCAGTTGTAATTATTAAGAATTATCTTTTTATTAATTTTTCATTTTAACCGTTTGGTCTAAATAACCCTATCAATTTCCAATTTTTAATTCTTTAAATTGTTGTATTTATTTTAAATAGAACCCGATATTCATAGACAGCAATTGCCTTGGTTGGATGGCTTTTATACTATCTAGGTTGGTCCTTTAATGTTTAGTTCGTATGTCTGAACCTCAGTTTTCCCTTAGTGAATATCTCGGCACAGTTCAGGAAGTCATACGTTTGGCTTTTGATGAGCCAGTCTGGGTAAAAGCAGAGATTCGAAATTTAAATATTAAAGGCGGCCATTACTATTTAGAGCTTGCAGAAAAAGATGCAGAGACTGATAAAGTCATTGCCAGTTGTAAAGCTACGATCTGGAAGTTCTCAGCAAGTAAAATTGTTTTAAAGTTTGAACGTGAAACTGGTATTGAGATTTCAAGCGATTTAAATGTGCTCATCAAAATTAGAGCGCGTTTTGATCCTCAATATGGATTTTCGGTCAATATTGAAGAGATTGATTCAAGCTTTACCTTAGGTGAAATTGCTAAACGTTATCAGCAAATTATTGAACGCCTCACACAAGAAGGGTTAATTCATAAGAACAAACTCCTGCCTACTCCTTTTGACATTCAAAATGTTTTAGTCATTGCTCCTCAAAATGCTGCGGGCCTAGGTGACTTTAAAAAAGATGCCGATGCTCTAGAGAGAAATGGTGTTTGCCATTTTGTGTATCATACCGCTACGTTTCAAGGGAACACCGCTGCAACTAGCTTGATTGAATCTTTAGGTTCGGGTTTAAGACAATGGGCCAGCACATTTAAATTTCCACCAGACCTTATTGTAATTATTCGCGGTGGCGGATCTGTGAATGATTTGGCTTATTTAAATGATTATGAACTTGCAGCCCTGCTCTGCAAACGCACTGTACCGATTTGGGTTGGTATTGGTCATGAAAAAGACCGTACTATTCTTGATGAAATTGCCCATCGTTCATTCGACACGCCAAGTAAAGTGATTGCTGGCATCCGTAACCATATTGTTGAACGCGTACAAGAAGCCGTCGATAGTCTGCAAACCATTAAGCTTCTTTCGCAGCATCAAATCACGACTTATCAAAGCAAGAATGATCAGCTACTTCATCAGATTAAATCTTCGGTGCAAGGTCAACTTAACTCGGCACATCGCCTACTTGACCAAATGAAAGAGCGTATTCAGTTTAGTTCACAGCAACAGGTTAAATTTTCATTAACTCAAATCGAATCATTAATGAAAGAAGTCCTTTTACAAAATCCGAAACAAGTTCAAGCCAAAGGCTATGCAATTGTTAGATCCGAAGGAAAAGCGATTCGGTCTATACATCAAATTTCAAACCCTGCCATTGCGATTGAAATGCAAGATGGTGTGATTGAAGCCAACATTACACAGGTAATTCCAAATGAACAATGAAGAGTTAACGTTTAAAGACGGCCATGACATTTTGAAAAAAAATGCAGAACTACTTGAGTCTCAAGAAAGCCCAGATATTGATAATTTAATGAAGATTGTTGAAGAGTCGATTACTGCTTATAAAGCATGTAAATCCCGTATAGAAGCCGTTCAACAAGCTTTAGATGAAACATTTAAAGAATAATTTGCAATAAAAAAAGCCCATTCCTACTTCTCATTGAAGGAATGGGCTTAGTGAAAACCACTTAGTCCTGAAATGCAAAAATGTGGATTAGGTCACATTTTTGCAAAAGCATAGTCCCACAAGTATTGGGCATCTTCAATATTTTAATTGTGTCTATTACGTAGTTTGGCTTTATTTTCAGCACTTCTTAGCTAAAAGCTATTCCTCGCTGAATGCTCCAATCAATTGATAAATTTTACCGTCTTTAGGGTTTTCATAAAGCAAATCCATGTTTGGCAAAATAATATCGTCATCAATTTCAATATGTTCAACGCTTTTGTGAAGTTCAAGGGCGTGATCATTCATAGGTCGAACTTTTGCCAAAGCAATCGTTTCTTGGTTAAACTGATCCTTAATAATTACTTTTAATCTTTTCATAAAAATCTCCTGAAAATTAAATTTTTTAATATAAATAACGAGTTAAGTTTAAAATGAGCTAATCGCTGAATAGCCGATTGGCATAGCAAAAAAAGTTAAAATAAATGCAGCCGTACGTTGTAAATTACGTTGGTTTAACCAAGTTACTTTGTTTGAAATTAATACGGTTCCAAAAGCAATCCATAAAAAAGCAATGGGTGTAATTAATGATAAAAAAAACAGCAATATGAATAAAATATACGTGAAACACTTCCCATGCTGCATGTGGAAAAATAGCAGAAGCAAAGAGTAAAGCTTTAGGATTTAAAAGTGTCGCGACAAATAAAGCCTTAGGCGTAATCAGTGGATTGTCTAATTTGATGTCGTTTGTCGATGTTGTCCAAAGTTTAAATGCAAGGTAGAGGATAAAAGTTGCACTTATTAACTTTAATACAGGTGGAAGCCATGGAATAAAATGTGAAACGGACTCAAGTAAAATACCCCATGAAGTAATTGCAATGAGATAACCCATCACCTCAGCAGGAATAAGTTTCAGAGACTGCTTCACTCCTGCCTGTATTCCAGCAGAGGCTAACAATGTATTTGTTGGGCCTGGAGTCAACAAAATGGTGACCACAAGTCCAATGAACATAAATGACACCATAGGCAACGAACTCTTTAATTATGCTAGGCGAAATATGTCAAAAAGGTGCATCTATTGTCGACAAAATGGTTGTAACAAGAAATATTAAAACTTAATTATTTATTTTTAAAACAAATAATTAACTAAAACTGACCTTAAATTCACTTACGATTTAATCAATTTTAAATATGCAAAACCGATCACACAAATACGGAATAATGAGCTATTCTTTCTTGCCTACAAGGAATGAACTTGAAAATTTATTACTCAAAAAAATAAGCTTTTTTTTAATATTTTTGAGGGTATATAACTCAGTAAATAATAGCTTTCCGCCTCACTTGAAATTTGAAAATTGAACAATATATAAACAACTAGAAATCGTAATTTTACTGAATATGATGTCTCACTCCCCATCAATTCATTGATTGTCGCTTTCATCAAATAAATCAAATGATGGAGGATGCATGATGAATGCTTATGTTCGCCCTCATCCCGATGGTTTTAAATCTTATTTAGGTAAAAATCAAAAAACCGGACTCTATGCTGTGCGGCTTGGTTGGATGGTTTATGAAACAAATGGCAATGGCTCTGTTCTATACATTGTCAAGAATGAAGATAAGATTCCATTAGATGTAGATAAGTTTAAAACTGACCGACCCAAAATTTATGCTGCTCTTCTTAATGAAGTTCAGTTTCAACGCAAGAAACAACTGGCGATTGATCTCCAGCAATCAAATATCCCTTCTTATGACCGTAAAGCCTACAAAAAACGTCGTGGTTTTATACACTCTTAAACCTATCTATTTATAGTACACCTATAGAAAAAGCACCCTCGGGTGCTTTTTCTTTTAACGACCAGTTGTAATTAATACAAACATGCTCAGTATTAATGTGCTTAATGATCGTTTGCAATGGATGTGGACTTCATGCTCAGCTCCGTGAGCGTATTGATTAACGTTTTCCATTTCGTGTCCTTCAAAGTTCACATTCCTAATTTGCCTAATATTCACACAATAAGAAATTAGCCAAAAGTATTATATGCAATTAAATTTAACACAATCCTTAAATTTAAATCCCCTATCAATATCAAAAAATACGAGCATTTAAAGCTAAAAGCTGGATGTAACATTCTACTACGAGGTTAATTATGTATTAGCGATTTGTAGCCCTTTCATCTCAAACAGCCATGCCTTAAAAATCATCTTCTAAAATAGAAAATATAACGATATTCCATTTTTTAATAATAGTCTTCGATAGGAGAACTCTTATGGAAATTCAACAAGAAACAAACTCAGCTTTATTTTGTGACACCTCTACCTCAGTTCAAGCCTGTATTGAATGTATGATTGCTTGTAAAACGTGCGCAGCTGCATGCTTGCAAGAGGAACATGCCCATATGATGCGAGAGTGTATTAAGCATTGCATGACATGTGTAGAAACCTGCCAACTGTGTACATCTTTAGAGTTAAGAAATTCTGAGCTTGCTGAACAAGCCATGCAATTGTGCGCCAATGCCTGTCAACTCTGTGCAGCAGAATGCAGTAAACATGAACATGAGCACTGTCAGATCTGTGCTAAAGCATGTTTGGCTTGTGCTCAAGCGTGTTTGGCCTATCGCGCCTAAATTTTTAAACATGTAAAGCCTACGCAATCTTTAGATCGTAGGCTTATTAAAACTTAATAAATAACAGAAAATTATATGTTTTTTATTTAAATCGAGTTAATCGTCACTTTTCTATAGGCATAAAAAAAACCCGCATCTTGGGGAAGAATGCAGGCTCTTAGATCTCCCACAACGACCATGAGTCCATTATTAAACTTGAACTTTAAACCGTTAAGTAAATGTACCTATAAATAAATTAAATTGCAATACAGAATAGTCTGTATGTTTAAAAAATTTTATTATTTCTACATCTTTTTATTTGCTTAAGAACGAATGGTAAAAAAAGACGTCATAAAAAAACTTTATTTATAGTCTGATCATCCACTAAATAGCTTTTTACAGGCATTAAAAAAGCCCGTTTCACGGGCTTTTCTGCAACGGTGAGCAATCTAAGATTTGTGTCTATCCATCTCTTACATGCTCTTTGCTAGCTATATGTAAGGTCCTATCGTATCTTTTGCCCTGTCCCAAGTTTCCCTGTGGATCGAGGAGATATTACGATTACCTTAGGTACAGTTATAGCACATTATTTATTCATGGCTAGTCTTGTTCACGTTTTTTTACAAATGAATAAAATACGGTCTAACCTTAATATTTAAGGGTTTTCTACCCCATTTTGATATTGGCGAGCACTATCGCAAATTGGATACCAGTTCACTTTTGAAGACACAAAAGCATGAGAAATGACAGATGTCGATATTTCTTCATTAATCAGCCCTACCCTTAAACGCACCATTTCAGGCTTATCTAAACGTTCACTCCAGATCGGTGAACCACAGGTTTTACAGAACACTCTCTTTTTATTAGGCGATGCAAAATAGGCCTGTAACAGGTTTTCACCTTGCACAATATTTAAGTCATTTTTTTGTACTTGAGTAATGGCAGCGAAAGCAGCACCTTGGGCTTTTTGGCACTGCGTGCAATGACAAACCATGATGGGTTCTAATTCGGCATTAATGTGCAGTTGAATCCCATTACAAAGACAAGAAGCTGTATAAGCCATGATTTTTCCTTTTTTATTTTAATCAAACTTAGCTTACACCCACACCTTTTTCAATGTGATCTAAGATCGCACAAGAAGCTTGCTGGTTACCGCAGCAATCATCGGCTGAAGCCTGCAAAATATTGACCATTTCTTGGAGATGGGCAATTTTCTGTTTTAATTCGGCAATGTGTTTTACGGTTAAGGCTTTCACCTCTGCACTATGCCGATCTGTATTTTTCCAAAGCGAAATAAGCTCTTTCATTTGTTCAGATGAAAAACCTAACTCACGAGCATGCTTTAAGAAGTTTAAAGTTTTAAGGTCTGTTTCTGAATAAATGCGATAGCCAGAAGCAGAACGCTGAGCTGCTTCAAGTAGACCGATTTCTTCATAGTAGCGAATCATTTTCGCCGAAATGCCTGAATGTTTGGATGCCTGACCGATATTCATCTCACACCTCAAATATTAAATTTGGTTTAAGACCTGCTGTCATGATCTTAAACCAAAAGTTGATTTTCAGCACCCTTACTGTACGGGCGCATGAAAACGTTTTAAGCGTAATGCATTGCCTAAAACAAAAACCGAAGAAAGTGCCATCGAGCCTGCTGCAAACATCGGTGAAAGTAACACACCAAATGCTGGATAAAGTGCACCTGCTGCAATTGGAATTAGAGCAACGTTATATACAAATGCCCAGAACAGGTTTTGACGTATGTTTCGCATGGTTGCTTTACTTAATGCAATTGCGTTCGGTACGCCTTTTAAACTACCTGACATCAATACAACATCGGCAGCTTCAATGGCAACATCTGTTCCTGTACCAATGGCTAAGCCAACATCTGCTTGCGCCAAGGCTGGTGCATCATTAATACCATCGCCTACGAAAGCCAAACGACCATATTGTTTTTGTAGTTGGCGAACTGTATCAACTTTGCCTTCGGGTAAAACCTCTGCCACAACTTCATCAATATTCAGCTTTTTGGCAATTGCTTGCGCCGTATGACGGTTGTCTCCTGTAATCATGGCAACTTTGAGGCCTAATTGATGCAAGGCCTCAATCGCAGCATAGGTTGTCTCTTTAATGGGGTCTGCCACAGCAATGATTGCAGCTAGTTTCTGATCAATAGCGACATATAGCGGTGTTTTTCCTTCTTCACCTAACTGAGCAGCAATCGCTTGGAATGAGTTGGTATCTAAACCAAGTTGGTGCATATAACGGTCTGCGCCAATTTGTACTTTTTGGCCTGAAACTTCCGCTTCAATACCTGAACCTGTAATCGAGTTAAATGCTGTTACGGGTAATAAGTTTAAGCCTTCACTTTCTGCTGCTTGAACAATCGCGAGGGCAATTGGGTGTTCAGACTTGGCTTCGACCGAAGCAACTAAAGTCAGCACTTGTTCACGTTCAAAACCTGATTGCACATTAAAGTCTGTCAGTGTAGGTTTACCTTCGGTGAGTGTTCCGGTTTTATCAACTGCAACAACCTGTGCTTCTTGCAAAAGCTGCAAAGCTTCACCTTTACGGAACAAGACACCTAACTCAGCACCACGTCCAGTACCGACCATAATAGAAGTTGGCGTTGCAAGCCCCATCGCACAAGGACAAGCAATAATCAGTACCGCAACAGCATTCACCAAACCAAAAGTCAACGCAGGTTCTGGCCCAAAAATAAACCAAACCAAGAAAGTAATTGCAGCAATTAACATGACAGCCGGTACAAACCACATGGTGACTTTATCGACTAAACCCTGAATCGGAAGTTTAGAACCTTGGGCTTGTTCAACCATGCGAATAATTTGTGAAAGTACAGAAGAAGAACCAACGGCGGTTGCCCGAATGTTCAGTGTTCCGTTTTGATTGACCGTACCACCGACCACCTGCTCTCCTATTTTCTTTTCAACAGGAACAGGCTCACCCGTAATCATAGATTCATCAATGTAGCTGTGCCCTTCGACTACTTCACCATCGACTGGTACACGCTCACCCGGACGAATTTCTACAATAGTTCCACTGACCACTTCGGCAACTGCAACTTCCACTACTTGTCCATCACGCTGAATACGAGCAGTTTTAGGTTGCATTCCCACTAGGTGTTGAATAGCTTGCGAGGTTCGTCCTTTGGCTTTGGCTTCAAAATATCGCCCAAGCAAAATTAAACTGACAATAACGGCAGCCGCTTCAAAGTAAACATTGACTGTGCCTTGTGGTAAAACCTGTGGCATAAAGGTTGCCACAACTGAAAAGCTATAAGCAGCCAAAGTTCCAACAGCAACCAGCGAGTTCATATCTGGCGCTAAACGCCATAAGGCTGGAATCCCTTTTTGGTAAAAACGGCGGCCAGGGAAAACGAGAACTAATGTGGTCAAAACAAATTGTAAAAGCCAGCTATTGTATTGACCAATCGTATGCATGACCCACATGTGAAAAGCTGGAATGAGATGTGAACCCATTTCCAAAATAAACACAGGTAAAGCCAACACAATCGAAATGATCAAATCTTTTTTAAGCTGATCTAACTCTGACGCTTTTTTATCGAGCTGCTCATCTTGATTTTTTTCAGATGCTTTTGCATCGTAACCTGCTTTTTTAACAGCGCGAATTAAGTCTTCGACATTGACCGATGCATCTGCTTGTACCCAAGCCTGCTCTGTTGCTAAGTTGACTGTGGCTTCTTGAACGCCGTCTACCTTTTTAAGGGCTTTTTCAACACGTGCAACACAAGATGCACAAGTCATACCCTCAATAGACAACTCCACTGGCGTAGCTTTTGGAACATCATAACCTGCTCGTTCAACTGCTTTAACCAATGCTTCACGCTGAATCGGTTGATTTGAATAAACAACAGCTTTTTCTGTTGCCAAATTAACGTTAGCAATTTCTACATTTTCAACTTTCTTAAGTGCTTTTTCGACACGACCTACACACGAGGCACAGGTCATGCCTTCAATTGGAAGTGTTTCACTATATGCTGGCAATTTTGTGTTTTTTGAGTCCATCAAACACCTCTGCAAATTTGCAAAATTTAATATTCTGTATTGAGCATACAGATTCCCATCATGGGAAGGTCAAGCATATTTTTTTAAAAATTTGGTCTTGACCTTACAATGATGACAAGGTTTAGACTCAGTGTTATCCAAACAAACATCTCATTCTTGATGGAGTATGAACATGAAACTACTTATTGAAAATATGACTTGTGGTGGCTGCGCTCGTGGCGTGACTGCAACGATTCAAGATATCGACCCAAATGCAAAAGTAGATGTAGACTTAGCGACCAAAATCGTAACTGTTGAAAGCAGTGAAAGCGTCGATAAAATTACCGAAGCACTTGAAGAAGATGGTTTCCCTGCTCAAGTGCAATAATGAATAAGGCCTAACATTTAAAGTTAGGCCTTTATTTTTGAGCGTGTTGATATTGACTCAAAGCTGAAATTTTTTAATTCGATAATCCAGTGCTGCCCGAGTTAGCCCTAATAAACGTGCCGCTTCAGACACATTATGATTTGCCTTTTTTAAAGCCGTTAAAATTAACTGCTTTTCGTGCTCTTCTAAATTAAACTCTGCCTGTAATAATTGCTCAAAGTCAGTTTTAACAGCTACAGCCTGCTCTAGGTCATGCTTGATCTGTGGAAAAATGGCATTTAACTTAATCAGTTGCTGATCGTCCGTTAATAAAACCGCCCTTTCTAATAAGTTTTCCAACTCTCGAATATTTCCCGGCCATTCATATTGCTGCATAAAAACTTTGGTCTTTTCACTTACACCTTGAATGGTTTTGCCGTACATTTTTTCAAAGCGACGAAGAAAATGTTCAACCAGTAAAGGAATGTCTTCACGGCGCTCTCGCAAAGGCGGAATCTGCACTGGGAAAATATTTAAGCGATAATATAAATCTGCCCGAAATCGTCCTGTTTTCACCGCTTGCTCAAGATCTTCATTGGTTGCTGTAATTACACGAACATCTAAAATACGAGTTTGTGAGTCTCCAACTCGCTCAAATTCACCTTCTTGCAAAATGCGTAATAGTGCCGCTTGTGCACGAGGTGAAAGCTCAATCACTTCGTCTAAAAAAATCGTACCGCCATTGGCTCGTTCAAACTTACCCAAGCGAGATTGATGCGCTCCTGTATAGGCACCCTTTTCTACGCCGAATAATTCGGACTCAATTAATTCTGGTGGAATCGCTGCACAATTTACCGCAATAAAAGGATGGTCTTTTCTTTGGCTATTTTCATGAACCCCTCGTGCAAAAGCTTCTTTACCAACCCCTGTTTCGCCTTGTAGCAAAATAGAAACTTTCGAGCCTGCTGCTTTGGTTAATAATGCACAGACCTGTTTATAAGATGCTGACTTACCCACAGAACTAAATAATTGGTAATCGGCTTCACTGTCACTGTAAATTGATTTTTTAAGTTCAAAAAGTTCAGCCTGCAACGCAATCAGTTCTTTTTCTATGGGTTCGGGAGACATGAACTGAATCAGCTCATCAGCATTTTCCCACTCTTCTAAAGGCTTACCAATAATACGGCAATGCTCGTGGCCGCAAGCTTTACACTCTATTTCTTGATAAATAATGGTCATGCCCGTCGCAAAACTGCTGTATCCGCATGCATAACCCAGAAGCATCCAGCACGCAGGTTCATCACTTGGACCAAAATGCTCTAAATGCACATCAGCTTCAAAAGAGTTGAGCCAATTTAAATCGGCATAAAACTGTTTTTTATCGTGGCTTAAATTGAGCTGGTTGGCCTGTACTTGCACCATTCCACGAATCGCATGCATTTGTGGACCCGCCATAAAAGCATCGTGTTCATTTAAATCGGGACGCATTTTTGTTGTCACTTCTGCATCCTTTAACCCAGCTTGATACCCTAAACGAATAAAAAAACGCTTGGTTCGCTCAAGCCCAATCATGTGCGCTAAGTCTTTACGCAAATATCCCATAATGCTGGTGTGTAAAAGCAGCATCCGATATTCATCAAACCAGATTTGGCCGTGGGCCGTATCAAAGTGCAGTTTAGACAACAAATCATGAATTTCTTGCGGATGATCTGCGTATCGTCCCGTTGTATCGTATTTTACTCGAGCCATGAGTGATCTGTTTTAATCCATTAAACACATTTCGGTTTTATCTCATCTTATCGAAGAACAAGATAAATGTCCTAGTACCTTAAAGACATAACTTCATACTAAAAAAGTATTTCTAAATCTCTCCTTTTAAAGCTTCAAACAATCTAAAAAGAAATTTTTACGACCCCCTTCATCAAATCATGAATATCTCTATTTCACCATTCAAAAAAATTCATGAAATGGTGAATTTTAAAAATGCTGCACTTTTAATAAAAATACTAAGCAATTGTTTTTAATTATAAAAATAAAGTTGGCATAGCTTTTGTAAAGCTTATAGCGAGAGCAAGGAGCATTCATCAATTTCAAGACCATGTCTTGATGGAGTACAGCATGACGCAACCTCAAGTCGAAGCATTAACCAAATATATTCGGGTCACTGGCGACTTAAACGCAGAGTTTATCGAATTCGATTTTGCCATTCACGACCCCAGTCTATTTGTGGAACTGGTTTTGCCTAAACATGCATTTAATGATTTTTGTAAGACCAATCAAGTGGTTGAAATGACCCAAGAGCAGCAAGCTTTTAATGATGCTCAGGAAGAAAAATGGCGCTATGGCACTGAAGCCACCTTAGTCGGCACGCAACGTAATAGCAATGATCACGATGATCTGATGTAAAAAATATAAGGAGATAAAGCCATGACTTTAGAAATCAAAACGTCAAATGTCGAACCTATCCGCCAGAACTACGCCTATATCGAAAGACGATTTGGTACTAAGCCAGCAACTCGATATCAAGAAGTAAGTTTTGATGTACAGGCAGAAACTAACTTTCACTATCGTCCTTTGTGGAAACCTGAAAAGACCTTAAATGATAAAACCCATACTGCCCTGCAAATGCAAGACTGGTATGCATTTAAAGATCCACGTCAATTCTATTATGGAACTTATGTTCAACACCGTGCGCGTTTACAAGACACCGCCGAAAGTAATTTTGCTTTTTTTGAAAAACGTCAGCTTGCAGAACATTTGTCTGATGAAGTCAAAGCCAAGGTTATTGAGTGCCTATTGCCATTTCGCCACATTGAACAAACTGCAAACTTACACATGATGTCTGGCAGTGCCTATGGATATGGCACCGTACTTACCCAAGCTTGTATTTATGCCGCGATGGATCATTTAGGAATTGCGCAGTACATCTCACGCATTGGTCTAGCTTTAGATGGTAATAGCGGCGATTCATTACAACAGGCAAAACAGGCTTGGATGCAACATCCTGCGTGGCAAGGCTTACGACGTTTGTGTGAAGAAAGCCTCACCGAGCAAGATTACTTCAAACTTTTCTTATTACAGAACCTTGTGATTGACGGCTTTGTGACCGAGCTTGTCTATCAACAGTTTGATCAGTGGTTAGTGAGTCAAAATGCTCGCGACTTAGCCATGCTGACTGAGTTTATGAAAGACACTTTAGGTGATTTACGTAAGTGGTCAGACACCGTCATTAAAACTGCCGCAGCAGAGTCCGATCATAACAAACAGCTATTAAATGAATGGTTCACTCAGTCTTTAGCTCAAGTAAAAGCAGCTTTTACGCCGTGGGCAACAGCAGCCTTAACAGCAGAGGCAATTGATCAAGCAGAACAAGTTGTGATTGATCGCGCAAAAAAACTCGGTCTACAACCAGAACTGGCAAAAGCTTAAGGAGAAGCAACATGTCTAAAGTCTATCTCGCATTACAAGACAACGATACTTCACGCTACATCCTCGAAGCGATTGAAGAAGATAACCCTGAAGCTTCAATTCAGTATTTACCCGCCATGATTCGCATTGAAAGTGAAACTGACTTGGTGATTAAAGCTGAAACCGTATCTGAAAAGCTAGGCCAAGATTGGGACATCCAATCGTTACAACTCAACATGATTACGCTGGGCGGCAATGTCGAAGAAGATGACGATACTTTCCGCCTTCACTGGAATTAATCACAACATAGACGTTGTTTAACAAAAATTTAAGGATGATCAATCATGACAACTCAAACGAAAGAAACCAGCAAAAAGTTAAATGCTAAAGATCGTTACCGCGCATTAACCCGTGATCTGGACTGGGACTTTTCCTATGCTGACCGTAAAGACGCGTTCCCTTATGAAGAGTTTGAAGGCATCAAAATTACGGACTGGTCTAAATGGGAAGATCCTTTCCGTTTAACCATGGATGCTTACTGGAAATATCAGGCAGAAAAAGAGAAAAAACTTTATGCGATTTTTGATGCGTTTGCTCAAAACAATGGTCAGATGAATGTCAGCAATGAACGCTACTTAAATGCGATCAAACTCTTTTTAACGGCGGTTACGCCACTTGAATATCAGGCTTATCAAGGCTATGCCCACGTAGGCCGCCAGTTTAGTGGTATTGGAGCACGTATTGCTTCTCAGATGCAGTCGATTGATGAGCTGCGTCATGTACAGACTCAAATTCATGCCATGAGCCATTACAACAAGTTCTTTGATGGCTTTCAGGACTGGGCGCACATGCATGACCGCGTTTGGTATTTGTCTGTGCCTAAATCATTTTTTGAAGATGCCCGTTCTGCTGGCCCTTTCGAATTTTTATTAGCGATTAGTTTTGCTTTTGAATATGTACTTACCAACTTGCTATTTGTTCCGTTTATGTCGGGTGCAGCTTATAACGGCGATATGGCAACCGTAACCTTTGGTTTTAGTGCGCAGTCAGATGAAGCGCGCCACATGACGCTTGGTCTGGAAATCGTGAAATTCTTGCTCGAACAACATGAAGACAATGTACCTATTGTGCAGGAATGGATTGATAAATGGTTCTGGCGTGGGACGCGTTTACTTTCAATTGTGGGCATGATGATGGATTACATGCTGCCAAACAAAGTGATGTCTTGGAAAGAAGCTTGGGAAGTTTATTTTGAAAAAGCAGGCGGTGCGCTATTTAAAGATTTGAGCCGTTATGGCATTCGTATGCCGAAATATAGCGATGTCATTGTGAAAGAAAAAGAGCATGTCTCACATCAGGCATGGTGGATTTTCTATAACTTTGGTCATGCTGCCGGTTTCCATACTTGGATTCCAACCGAAGAAGAAATGGATTGGTTATCGGCTAAATATCCAGACACTTTCGATAAATACTACCGTCCAAAATGGGAGCTGGCTCGCAAAATGGAAGCCGAAGGTAAACGCTTCTACAGCGCAGGTTTACCACAGCTTTGTCAGGTTTGTCAGATTCCAATGACCTTTACCGAAATGGGCGATGATCCGACTCAGTTTAGTTATCGCCATAGCATCTACCAAGGCGAACGCTACCACACTTGTTCAGATGGTTGTCATGACATTTTCGAGCGCGAACCTGAGAAATATATACAAGCATGGCTACCTGTAAATCAAATTTTACAAGGTAACTGTGGTGGCGGTGACCTCGAAACCATGCTCCGTGATTATTACCGCATGAATGTCGGCGCCGACAATCTGGATATTGAAGGCTCACCAGACCAACAACGCTGGAAAAAATGGAAAGGTAACGCAGCTTAAGCACAAGGAATTATTCAGGCAGTCATCAAACTGCCTGATAGGAAATAAGGAGATTGAACATGACTGTTCGCGCGATACACAACAACTATCAATTTGAACCGCTTGATCTGCAAAAAAATTATGGCGATCAATTCTTACTTTACGTGGGTTGGGATCATCACACCCTTTTTTGCTCGGCACATGCCATGCTTGCCTCACCTCAACAAACTTTTGGACAGTTGATTGAGCAACAAATTACAGGTGGTTTTGCCCAACATCCAGATTTTGCCAAAATTGATTGGTCAAAAGTGCAATATACCTTAGATGGTCAAACAATAAATCCAGAGGGTACACAAAGCTTGGCAGAGCTTGGTTTTGGTCATAAGTCATTACTTCGTTTCGTTACGCCAGAATTAAATGGCTATAACGACAGCTATGTTTAATTCGGAGGTGTGTCATGAGTTATCAAGTCACCATTGAACCGATCGGAACAACGATTGAAGTAGAAGAAGACCAAACTATTTTAGACGCCGCTTTACGCCAAGGTGTTTGGTTGCCCTTTGCCTGTGGTCATGGCACTTGCGGAACATGCAAGGTTCAAGTCACCGACGGTTTTTACGATGTTGGTGAAGCTTCTCCATTTGCGCTCATGGATATTGAACGCGATGAAAACAAGGTACTTGCCTGCTGCTGCAAACCACAATCCGACATGGTCATTGAAGCCGATGTCGATGAAGATCCAGACTTCTTAGGCCATTTGGTTCAAGACTATCAAGCGACCGTAATTGAAATAAAAGACCTGTCGCCGACCATTAAAGGAATCCGACTACAACTAGATCGCTCAATTGAGTTTCAGGCTGGTCAATATATCAATGTCCAATTTCCAGACATTGAAGGAACGCGAGCGTTTTCAATTGCCAATTCACCAAGTGAAGTGGGCATTGTTGAGCTGCATATCCGTAAAGTTGAAGGTGGTGCAGCGACGACTTATGTACATGAACAACTTGCCACAGGCGATCAGCTTGATATTTCAGGCCCTTACGGTCAATTTTTTGTACGAAAGTCAGATGATCAAAATGCTATTTTTATTGCAGGTGGCTCAGGTCTTTCAAGTCCACAATCAATGATTTTAGATTTACTTGAGTCTGAAGATAGTCGTACGATTTACCTCTTCCAAGGAGCACGAGACTTGGCAGAGCTATACAACCGAGAATTGTTTGAACAACTCGTGAAAAACTATCCGAACTTCCGTTATATCCCTGCCCTGAATGCACCAAAAGTAGAAGACCAATGGACGGGATTTACCGGATTTGTGCATGAAGCTGTTGCCGATTACTTTGAAAATCGATGTGGTGGACACAAAGCATATTTGTGCGGTCCACCAATCATGATCGACTCGGCAATTTCAACACTCATGCAAAGCCGCTTATTCGAAAGGGACATTCACACTGAACGGTTCTTAAGTGCAGCCGATGGTGCTGCTGGACAATCGCGTTCGGCTTTATTCAAACATATTTAAAGATAAACCTTTAAGCAATCTGCTTTTTCAAATGAGCTTTGTATTTGCGCTTTAGCGAAAGTAATACAAAGTTCACAGGAGTTCTGCATCCCAAATTTACAGGTTAAAACAGACTCAACTTTTTGAATACCGTTAAGGAATAACGTTTTTTTAGTGACAAGCGAAACAACACAGAATAGGACATTCTATGAATAACAAAATCTCTGCAATCATATGTGGTGTAATCAGCGCCTTTTACCTTCCCTCTGCATTTGCAACAGAAAATGGCGCAGACTCTTTTGCTTTAGGAGCCGAAGGTATGATGGCAGGTGCCCTACCACCTGCTGGTGTCTATTTACTCAGTTATTATCAAAATTACCACGCATCAGAGTTTCAAAATGGTCCCGATCAGTTCCATGTTGATGTCAACGCCGTGGTTCCGCGGTTGGTCTGGATGACCGATCAAAAAATTCTGGATGGACAACTCGGGTTTTATGCAGCCCAGCCATTGGTTGATCTACGGCTTAAAGTAAATGGAATGGCTGACTCAAACCAAGGTCTCGGAGACTTGATTTTGGGTGGTATGCTCGGCTGGCATCAAGGAAATCATCACTGGATTGCAGCCCTAGAAACCGTACTGGGAACAGGTGAATACGACACTCCAAGTACGACACATCCAGTTGAAGCCAATCTCGGGAAAAACTATCATACCATTCGACCTATTCTTGCCTATAGTTATGCCAACGCAGCAGGTTTAGATCTTTCAACTAAACTGTCTTATAGCTGGAATACACGTAACGACGCGACCGACTACCAGTCTGGACAATACATTGCGGGTGACTATAGCTTAGGTTACCGCATTAACCCCAAACTCAAAGTTGCAGTTGAAGGCTATGCTTTTAAACAAACTACAGATGACAAAGTAAACGGAAGTGACATTGGGTTTAAAGGACAGGCTTTTGCAATTGGGCCAGGCATTCAATATGCCGATAAGAACTGGTCTATTGAAGCCAAATTTTTAAAAGAAACCGAAGTCGAATATCGTCCCGAAGGCCATACTAGCTGGCTAAAACTGATTTGGGCTTTCTAAAACACATCAACGCATAGCTTCAGCTTTTGAGGCTATGCCCTGCTTTATTTAAAAATCAATACCGTCTGAATCATCTATCGGATTCTGATCGAGCGTGAAAACGGTGCGTTTATATGGAATCCCTTCAAGATCATACACCTGATAAATACAATCAAATAAAAGCTGTAAGTCTTCACTTCGGTCCATTGCGCGTGCCGTAATGAAAATCGGACTGACTGCACCGTTATCTAAAATCGGAATATAGTTTAAATGAGGAAAGCGAATGGTATCGGCACTGGCAGGAATAATACACAAACCTTCACCCGCTGCAACCAAGCCCAAAGCCAGTTGAATTTCCCGTATTTCATGCATATTTTTTGGAACCAAACTATGCTCGGCAAAAATATTCAAAAGCTGGGTCGAAAAATTCGGTTTCGGCGAAGTGGGATACATAAACATCTTTTCATCAATGAGATCGGCCAGATATACCCCTTCCGTACGCTGAGCAATTGGGTGGCTCGTATGGGCAGCAACCACCAAGCGTTCTTTACGTAGCAAAATACGTCTCACCGCAGGATCACTAATTCTTAAGCGTCCAAATCCAACATCAATACGTCCTTCTTTTAATGCCTGTAGTTGTTCGGTCGTACTTAACTCCATCAATTGAATATTCAAATGAGGTTGTTGTTGTCGAAATAAATAAATGATTCGAGGCAGTAAGCCATAGAGTAAAGACCCAACAAAACCAATCGTCACACTACGTTCAATCAGTCCAATACGTTTGGTCATACTTTTTATTTCTTCAGCATTCGACAAAAGTTTAAGGGCGTGCTGATAAAAGAAATGTCCGGCTGGGGTTGTCTGTAAAGGACGGCTGCCACGCTCAAACAGTTGAATTCCAAGCTCACTTTCCAAATTTTGAATCTGTCGACTCAAAGGTGGTTGAGCAATAAATAGTTTTTCTGCGGCTTTTGTAAAGCTCTGCTCTTCAACAACAGCCACAAAATACCGTAAATGTCTTAGTTCCATAAGGCTTCCATACCTTTAAGATATAAAAAAATGCAAATTCAGTCTTAGACACAGTTTAACCATTCTTTTAAGGTATATACAAGCAACAAACCGATGAAGTGATGAATTGCTTTGTGAAAAAGCCCTCTTGCCAATCTTCCAGTGATTCATCTTCATCAATTCACGGTTAAACACCCAGCGCACTCATGCGCTTCATTGACAATATTAGGATATCAAGACCTTGTAGATCGTAGCTAAGGCCTTGGTGACTTCCACACTTTTGGAAAGTCGGAGAACGGACATGCCACGTATTCCTGTAATCAATACTAGCCATCTTGACCGTATTGATGAATTACTTGTAGATAATATCGATACAGGTGAATTTAAACTTCATCGCTCAGTGTTTACTGACGAAGCCCTATTTGACCTCGAAATGAAATATATCTTCGAAGGTAATTGGGTTTACTTAGCACACGAAAGCCAAATTCCAAATAATAATGACTATTACACCACTTACATTGGTCGTCAGCCAGTCATTATTGCCCGCAACCGTAACGGCGAACTCAATGCCATGATCAATGCGTGTTCACACCGCGGAGCACAACTTTGCCGTCACAAGCGTGGTAACAAAGCAACATATACCTGCCCTTTCCACGGCTGGACGTTTAACAATTCAGGTAAATTACTCAAGGTTAAAGATCCAAGCGAAGCTGGTTACTCGGACTGCTTTAATCAAGAAGGCTCACATGACCTTAAAAAAGTGGCTCGTTTTGAGAGCTACAAAGGTTTCTTATTTGGTAGCTTAAATCCTGATGTTCCTTCACTTGAAGAATTCTTGGGTGAAACCACCAAAATAATCGACATGATTGTTGACCAGTCTGAACATGGTTTAGAAGTTCTACGTGGTTCATCTACCTATACATACGAAGGCAATTGGAAACTCACCGCTGAAAATGGTGCCGATGGTTACCACGTTTCTGCTGTTCACTGGAACTACGCAGCAACAACTCAACACCGTAAAGAAACACAAGCTGCCGATAACATCCGTGCGATGAGTGCAGGTTCTTGGGGTAAACAAGGCGGTGGCTCGTATGGCTTTGAAAATGGCCACATGTTGCTGTGGACACAATGGGCAAACCCAGAAGACCGTCCAAACTTCCCGAAAGCAGACGAATACACCGAAAAATACGGTGAAGCAATGTCCAAATGGATGATTGAGCGTTCACGCAACTTGTGTCTCTATCCAAATGTTTATTTGATGGATCAGTTCGGTTCGCAAATTCGTGTACTTCGCCCACTCTCTGTAAATAGAACAGAAGTTACCATTTACTGTATTGCTCCTAAAGGCGAAGCACCCGAAGCTCGTGCACGTCGTATCCGTCAATATGAAGATTTCTTTAATGCTTCAGGTATGGCAACACCAGACGATTTAGAAGAATTCCGTGCTTGTCAGGCAGGCTACGCAGGTATTGCACTTGAATGGAATGACATGTGCCGCGGTTCTAAACACTGGATTTATGGACCAGACGATGCAGCGAACGAAATCGGTTTAAAACCAATGTTAAGTGGTATCAAAACTGAAGATGAAGGTCTTTATCTTGCCCAACATCAATATTGGTTACACACAATGAAACACGCGATTGCATCAGAGAAAGAAATTGCTGATCAGGGAGAAACAGCATGAGTGCTCAAGACAAAGCAACTTTAGAAAATATTGCTCAGTTTCTCTATCGTGAAGCTCGCTTTTTAGATGATGAACAATGGGAAGATTGGATTGAATGCTATGCACCCGAAGCTTCATTCTGGATGCCAGCTTGGGACGACGACGATAGATTAACTGAAGATCCGCAATCTGAAATTTCACTTATTTATTATCCAGACCGTCAAGGTTTAGAAGATCGTGTGTTCCGTATCAAAACTGAACGCTCATCTGCAACCATGCCGGACACACGCACAAGCCACAATATTGCCAACGTTGAAGTCATAGAACGCGACGGCGACAAAGTTACTGTCCGCTTTAACTGGAATACCTTGAGTTTCCGTTACAAGACAAATTACAGCTATTTCGGTATGTCACGTTATGTGATCGATTTTTCAGGTGATCAACCAAAAATCTTGAGTAAGTATGTCGTTTTGAAAAATGACTACATCAATCAAGTGATTGATATCTACCACCTTTAAGACATGCCCCCTCAGTTAAACGGACTGTTGGCTGAGGGTAAAAGTTTCAAATATTTTGTAGGATACATGCCATGTCAAACCACAATATCGCACTTCAATTTGAAGATGGTGTTACACGTTTTATTAACGTAGCTCAAGGCGAAACCCTATCTGACGCAGCCTATCGCCAAAAAATTAATATTCCTTTGGATTGCCGTGATGGTGCATGTGGAACTTGCCGCGCATTTTGCGAGTCCGGTAGTTATGACATGCCAGAAGAAACCTATATTGAAGATGCATTAACACCAGAAGAAGCTGAGCAAGGTTATATTCTTGCTTGCCAATGTCGCCCAACCTCAGATGCTGTATTTCAAATTCAAGCCTCGTCAGATGTCTGCAAAACAGCAATTCATAGCTTCCAAGGTACATTAGCCCGCGTTGAAAACTTATCAGACTCAACCATCACATTTGATATTCAACTTGATGAAGGTCAACCAGATATTCATTTCCTTGCAGGTCAATACGTCAACGTTGCGATTCCAGAAACTGGTGAAACACGTTCATATTCATTTAGCTCAAAACCGGGCAATCGCTTAACGGGCTTTGTGGTCCGTAACGTACCGAATGGCAAAATGAGTGAATTCTTGAGCAAAAATGCCCAAGCTGGCGACAAAATGACATTTACCGGTCCATTCGGTAGCTTCTATTTACGTAATGTAGCTCGTCCAGTGTTGATGCTCGCAGGCGGTACTGGGATTGCCCCATTTATGTCGATGTTACAAGTGCTTGAAGAAAAAGGTTCGGAACAGCCAGTTCGTTTAGTCTTTGGTGTAACCAATGACTTTGATTTGGTTGCTCTAGAAAAACTCAATGAATTGCAGGCTAAATTCCCATGGTTTGAATATCGAACTGTAGTTGCAAGCCCTGAGAGCAATCATGAACGCAAAGGCTATGTCACTGGTCATATTGAAAGTGACTGGTTAAATGGTGGCGATGTCGATGTTTATCTATGTGGCCCAGTACCAATGGTAGAAGCTGTACGTGGCTGGTTAGAAACTGAAAATATCAAGCCTGCTAATTTCTTGTTTGAAAAATTCTCTGCGAATTAACAGGTGGAGAAGTTGTCTATGTCAAACCGTCAAAGATTTACCGATAAAGTCGTGATTGTTACGGGTAGTGCTCAAGGTATTGGCCGTGGTGTGGCACTGCAAGTTGCAGCTGAAGGCGGCCAAGTCATCATGGCTGACCGCTCTGAATATGTTGAAGAAGTTCTCAAAGAAATTCAGAGTTCAGGTGGCGATGCTGTTACGATTAATGCTGACCTTGAAACCTATGCAGGTGCGCAAGCGGTTGTTGCAAAAGCCATCAAACATTACGGTCGTGTAGATATCCTGATTAATAATGTAGGCGGCGCGATCTGGATGAAACCTTTTGAAGAGTTTTCCGAAGAAGAGATCATTAAGGAAGTAAATCGCTCATTGTTTCCAACATTATGGTGCTGCCGTGCTGTATTACCTGCCATGATTAAGCAACAAGCGGGTGTTATTGTAAATGTCTCTTCAATTGCAACCCGTGGTATTAATCGTATTCCCTACTCTGCATCTAAAGGTGGTGTAAATGCTCTAACAGCATCGCTTGCTTTTGAACATGCTAAAGATGGAATTCGAGTCAATGCCGTTGCGACTGGCGGAACAGAAGCACCACCTCGCAAAGTACCACGTAATGCTAATCCGTTAAGTCAAAATGAAAAAGACTGGATGCAGCAAGTGGTTGATCAAACCATAGATCGAACATTTATGGGCCGTTATGGCACAATTCAAGAACAAGTAAATGCAATTTTATTTCTTGCATCAGACGAAGCATCCTATATGACTGGCTCGGTTATTTCGGTCGGAGGTGGAGATCAGGGTTAACCCTGATCTTTTTGCATGATTGTGTAAATAATATGATTCGCATGGAGGCAATCAAACATGGCAACCCTGTTAAAGACATTAAAAAATGACTGGTCTATATCAGCAACAGTTGCGGGCTTTCTCGCGGTTTTAATTTCTTACTCAGGCCCACTGATTATTTTTTTCCAAGCTGCTCAGCGTGCCCATGTGTCCACCGACATGATGGTGTCATGGATTTGGGGAATCTCAATTGGTGCCGCCGTTTCAGGTATTTATCTTTCTATTAAATATAAAACACCTGTCATCACCGCGTGGTCTGCACCGGGTACGGCCTTGTTAGTTACCTTATTTCCACACGTCTCGTTGAATGAAGCGGTAGCCGCCTATATTACTTCTGCCATCGTTATTTTTTTAATTGGCATTACTGGTTATTTCGACAAGTTACTGAAGTGGATTCCGCAAGATGTCGCTGCCGGCATGATGGCGGGTATTCTTTTTCAATTTGGTATTGGCCTATTTACCGCGTCTGATAGCATGCCTTTTATTGTCTTTAGCATGCTTATTGTCTTTTTAATTGCCAAACGTTTAATGCCGCGCTACACCATGATTTGGGTGTTAGCTGCTGGAGTTTTATTAAGCCTCATTTTAGGCAAGATGAATCCGGTTGATGTGAGTTTTAGTTTAGCTATTCCACAGTGGATTAGCCCAGAATGGACATGGAACTCAACTCTTAACCTTGCTCTTCCTCTCATTTTAGTCAGCCTAACCGGTCAATTTTTACCGGGTATGGCGATAATGAAACTCAGCGGTTATGAAACTCCAGCCAAACCCATTATTACTGTCACCAGTATTGCCTCTTTAGCTGTTGCCTGTGTCGGCGGTATTACAATTGTGCTTGCCTCAATTACCGCAGCTTTATGCATGGGCAAAGATGCACATGAACTGAAAGAAAAACGTTACATCGCAGGAATTGCTAATGGGATTTTTTATATTTTAGGAGGCTTATTTGCTGGCAGTATTGTCATGCTATTTAGCTTACTTCCTAAAGAGTTGGTTGCAGCACTGGCAGGTTTAGCCTTGCTTGGAGCAATTGCCACTAATATTTCTGTTGCCATGAAAAATGATAGTCAACGCGATGCTGCGCTTATTACTTTTTTAGCTACGGCATCAGGCATGCATTTTCTGGGATTAAGCTCAGTTTTTTGGGGTATTTGTATTGGTGTAATCGCCCATTTCATTCTCACACCACGCTCAACGCCAGCCACAAATTAAGTTTTTTATCTAAGCACCCGCCACTAAAATAAAACCTCAATCGCCAAATCAGGATGCAAATAATTTGCTAATTCTGATTAGGCGATTTTTTATTGAATATAGATTAAATTTCATTTTTAAGATCAATTTCTAAAATAATTAAATAATAGACTTTAGTATTTTATTTTTATATTTTCACTTCAACTCATAATACAAATTTAACGATATTTTTAGCTGTGATTATCATCAATAAAATATATAAAAAAACATCTATAAAATACTTAAAATTCTCATCATACAATATTTAACCCCATTTTAAAGACACAACACAGTCAGCTAGAACAATAAAAATAAATATATATTTTTCAAATAATTAAACCAATAAAATCACAATACCTTAAAGACATAAAGATATATCAATTAGGTTTTTGACTCTAATCCAATAACAAAATAGTTTATTAAAAAATAACGCGATGCTTCACAAATTGGAGGTGAAGAAAATGGATATGAGCAAGGTAAATATTAATGAGTTAATTGATAAGGCCAGTTTTACATCTTTTCATTGGAAAGTTTTAATCTGGTGCTTACTTATTATTATTTTTGATGGATATGATTTAGTTATTTATGGGGTTGCTCTTCCTCTCTTAATGCAGCAATGGTCATTAACTGCGGTAGAAGCTGGTTTACTCGCCAGTGCTGCTCTATTCGGGATGATGTTCGGTGCCATGATTTTCGGCACACTTTCAGACAAACTGGGACGTAAAAAAACCATCCTGATTTGTGTCACCTTATTTAGCGGATTTACCTTTATAGGTGCCTTTGCCAAAGGACCAACTGAGTTTGCTATTTTACGCTTTATTGCAGGCCTTGGTATTGGTGGCGTTATGCCAAACGTCGTTGCGCTTATGACCGAATACGCACCAAAAAAAATCCGCAGTACATTAGTCGCAATTATGTTTAGTGGCTATGCAATTGGCGGCATGACATCAGCGCTACTTGGTGCATGGCTCGTGAAAGACATGGGCTGGCAAATCATGTTTTTAATTGCGGGTATTCCTCTGTTATTGCTCCCACTCATTTGGAAATTTTTGCCAGAGTCTCTCACCTTTTTAGTGAAATCAAACCATAGCGAGCAGGCAAAAAGTATTGTTTGTAAAATTGCGCCAGAAACGCAGGTAAACGCCAATACACAACTGGTGTTAAACGAAAGCACAACCACAGATGCACCTGTCCGTGCGCTTTTCCAACAAGGCCGTACCTTCAGCACATTTATGTTCTGGATTGCTTTCTTTATGTGCTTACTCATGGTGTATGCCTTAGGAAGCTGGTTACCTAAACTCATGCTGCAAGCGGGCTATTCATTAGGTGCGAGCATGTTGTTCCTGTTTGCACTCAATATTGGCGGCATGGTCGGTGCAATTGGCGGCGGTGCTTTAGCAGATAGATTCCATTTAAAACCTGTTATTACGATCATGTTTATTGTGGGATCAGCAGCTTTAATTTTGCTTGGCATTAATAGTCCGCAATTTATTTTATATAGCCTGATTGCGATTGCTGGTGCTGCCACAATTGGTTCGCAAATCTTACTCTACACTTTCGTTGCACAGTTCTATCCAACAGCACTTCGTTCAACTGGCATGGGCTGGGCATCTGGAATTGGCCGTATCGGTGCGATTATCGGACCAGTTTTAACCGGAGCCCTACTCACACTTGAGCTTCCTCACCAAATGAATTTCTTAGCGATTGCAATTCCGGGTGTGATTGCTGCACTTGCAATATTTATGGTCAATCTTAAAGCCTCTGTTGCCGCACAAACGCCATCAACTTTTAACCCTCAAAACACGCTTACCCAGCAGTAAATATAAATGCGCCGAGGACTGGCGCATCTTTTTGGAAATGGATTATGGAATTATTACACCGCTTTAAGCCACGTGCTTTAACTTTCGCGACTTTAGTGTTGATGTGTGGCAATTCATTCGCTGCAAATCCAAATCAGCAGCCCGAAGATGAATGGAAATTCACTTTAAAAAATGCCTATATCAACCGTAATTTTGATAATGATGCCTTAAAAGATACTGGCAGTTGGTCTCAGGCAGCGTCTTTATTTTATAAATCGAAAATGCATGACACTCCGTTAGTCATAGCAGACAAGCCAATCACAATTGGGGCCGATGCATCGGTTCAATACGCCGTGCGCTTGAGTTCAGACAAACATGTCGCTGACACAGTTTTGCCTTTTAATAAAGAAACTCAGTCACAAGCATCCGACTTTTTAAAATACGGTGTAACTTTAAAACTGGGCTACGACAAAACCCTTTTAAGTGTAGGTGAACTCTGGTTAGACCTGCCTGTAACGGCTGTGGATGCCAGCCGACAATTACTTGCTTCTTATTGGGGAACTAATCTTAAGTCACAACTTTCAGATCAGCTTTATGCTGAAATTGGTCGGGTTGAAAAAGTCTCTCCACGAAATGAAGAAGACTTTAAAAAGTTTTCTTTCACATCAAATGGAATCACTAAAGAATCCGATGGATTGAATTATATTGACCTACGCTATCAATTTACGCCGTCTTTAAAGGGCGAATATTATTTTGGTAATTTAGAAGACCTCTACAACAAACACTATGTTGGACTTGAGCATAATTGGAAACAACCTAATTTTGCCCTCACCTCTAAGTTTAAATACTTTAATGCAAAAGATGACGGCAACACTTTTGATATTGATGCGCAAAACATTGGGGTGTTAGAAACACTTAAAGTAAAAAATCATACCTTTGGTTTAGGTTATCAACAAATTATGGGTGAGTCGGCTTATCCATTACCAGATGGTTTCTTACCAGAGACGTATTTCATTAACTGGAATGCTACTGGCTTCTTTAAAGAAGATGAAAAGTCTTACCATGTGATGTACGGCTATGACTTTAAAGACTATGTACCAGGCCTAAATGCGATGGTGAAATATGTTTACGGAAATGACTTTAAAGCAGCCAATGGTGAGAAAAATCATGAAACCGAGTCTAATGTGATTTTAAACTACGCATTTCAACAACCATTCTTAAAAGGTGTTGCCCTGCAATACATTCGGATTGATTACAACGTAAAACATGGCAATGACTTTGGTGAAGACCGCTTGTTTGTAAACTACACCAAAAAGTTTTAATAAATTTTGATTTAATCTAAGCGGGCCAATTTTGGCCTGCTTTTTTATATTATTTCGCTCATAAAAAAACGCTCTTACGAGCGTTTTTTTAATTAATCTTGTAGCTTAAGCAACATGCTTTTGTACAACAATCGAACCCACTGAATAACCAGCACCGAAAGATGAAATCACGCCATACTCGCCATTATCTACTTCGTGGCCTGTACGGTGTAAAGCAATAATAACGCCTGCTGAAGAGGTATTTGCAAACTCATCTAAAATAATTGGTGCACGGCTTAAATCAGCTTCTTTACCAGCAACATATTTCAAGATTAGTTCATTCATGTTGGCATTGGCTTGATGTAACCAGAAACGCTTAATATCGTTTGCAGTTAACTGCATTTTCTCCAACTGCGCATTAATGATTTTTGCCACTAACGGACAAACATCTTTAAATACTTTGCGGCCATCTTGACGGAATAACTTGTCATCAACCACTGCATCTTCGCTACGGTTTAAGAAACCGAAGTTATTGCGAATGTTGTTTGAAAATTGAGTAAATAAATGAATATCTAAAATTTCAAAACCAGTCTTAGTAGTCGTTTCTTCAATAATTGAAGCCGTTGCAACATCACCAAAAATGAAGTGACAATCACGGTTACGGTAGTCTAGGTGACCCGATGTAATCTCAACGTTCACCAATAAAACACGGCGAGCACCTGAACGAATTGCATCTGCTGCTTGTTTCAAACCAAAAGTAGCAGCAGAACATGCAACGTTCATGTCGTAGGCATAACCTTGAATGCCAAGTGCCGACTGAATTTCAATCGCTACAGCTGGATAAGCACGCTGCATGTTTGAACATGCCAAAATCACAACATCGATATCTTCAGCAGTTACGCCTGCATTTTCCATTGCCTGTCTCGCAGCAATGACGCCCCACTCTGCTTGAAGTGAAAGTTCATCATTTGAACGTTCAGACAAACGAGGACGCAAACGATTTGGATCAAGGATACCTGATTTCTCAATCACGTAACGGCGCTTAATACCAGACGCTTTTTCAATAAATTCAGCACTAGAACCACGTAATTCTTCGAGTTCACCTGCTGCAATTTTCTCTGCATTCTCTTGGTTATATTGTTCCACATAAGCATTTAAACTGTCGGCCAGTTCTTCATTAGAAATGATTTCTGTTGGGTGAAATAACCCAGTACCTGTGATACGAATGCCCATGTAAAACTCCTAAAAAAATGAATAGGGTCTGTTAATCTTTCATTTATAAATTGCGTTGTAGGCTAAACAACAACATAAACAGACCCCGATCTATCTTAACTGATTCCCAAACGATCCCATAACTTTTGCAGTCGAGTTGGTGAAATAGGCATCTTGGTTTTCATCGGTTGAGAAAATAAAGAAATGCGGAATTCTTCCAACATCAAATACAATTCTTTGATTTTTGGATCGTTTTTGAATTTAAATACCTTGTCCATCCATGGATCGACATTATCAATAGCGGCATGATCTCGCTGTAGATTATTTGGCAATCGATCTAAACGCAATAGCAGCGCTTTTAAATATCGCGGATATTCCTGCCAAAGATCGACTGGTTGGCAATAAACAAAATTACCAAGTGACATTAAATCTAGCTGATCTTCAATATCATCAATGCTACGGCCAAATATGTCTCGGTCAAGCACTAAAAGCTGACGGCGAATTTGCTGCCACTGTATATAAATATCACTTAATTGCTCAAGTGCTTGCTGACCATGGGTCAAAAATTGCTTTTTAACTTGCTCAAGCAGTTTATTAAATTCATCTGCATTAATTGGCAAAGTTGTAATTGCCATTTGCAACGTAGCATAGACCAACATCTGCTCAAGCTTAGCTTTATCACCCAAAGGTGAATATGCCAAAGCAAGCGGTTTTGAAATCTGCTTTTTCAACTGGCGAACCAAATCGCCAAGTTGCATATGGACCAGACGGATAATCCCTTCACGATGTTGCTTAATGGCTTCAGCCTGATCATTAAAAGTCTGAATAACAACGCCTGAGTCATCTTTAGCTTCAATTTCAGCAAAAGCTTTTGTAGGGACCAAAGCCTGATATTGTTTCACAACAACACCCGTCACTTTATGTGAAGCCTCAAAAGTAAAATTATCAGGGAAGTTTTTAAACTCACCTTTTTGCTGTTTCACTGGGCGATGTGTTTCTACGCGGCAACGCGCTTTTAACTCAGGTAAATCACGCCCTTTTGCAATCAACTTCCCTTTTTCATCAATAACCTTAATGAAAGGCACCAAATATGGATCAATGCGTTCAAACGAGAAATCTTTGTCAGTAATTTGCTCACCACGTAAGGCAAAAGCTAAATAACTAAAAATATGTTCACGCAAATGTACTGCATCAATGCCTTGCATGAGCTTACGAGCCGTATCTGGAATAGGCACTACATTACGACGCTTGTCTTTAGGTAAAGCTTTCAGTAATGCCTCAATTAAATCTTGGCGCCAACCCGGAATTCCCCATGACCACATATTTTCATCAACTTGAGGCAGCGCCTGCACAGGAATTTGAACAGTGGCACCATCTTCATCATGACTCGGGTCAAAATGATATGTTGTTGCTAAACGTAGCTGCCCATTGTGTAGATGATCTGGGAATTGCTGCGTTGTTGGTCGGTCATTTAGCCAGAGTGAATCATCTTCAATAAATAAATAACGCGGATGATTTGCTTCTACCGTTGCACGCCAGTCTTCAAAACTACGACGGCTTGCGATTTCTTCAGGAATCTTAGAGGCGTAAAACTGATAAATCGTTTCTTCATCGACGACTAAATCACGGCGACGCAATTTATCTTCAACTCGCTCCACTTCTTCAAGTTTAAGCAAGTTGTGTTTTAAAAATGGTGGAATCGTACCCAAATTACCAGTGGTTAATGCATCGCGTAAGAAAATTTCATGAGCAGCAGGCTGGTCAACTTTCTCAAAATTAATTAAGCGCTTTGGTTCAATAATTAAACCAAACAGCGAAATTTGCGCATACGCATTTACGATCCCAGCTTTCTTGGACCAGTGCGGCTCAAAATAGTGATATTTCAATAAGTCACGTGCAGCAAGCAAAATCCATTCAGGGTCAATTTTGGCTAAAGTACGTAAGTACACTTGAGAGGTTTCGACCATCTCAAAAGCCATCACCCAAGAGGTATTGGTTTTGTGCAAAGTACTTGCAGGAAAAACTTTAGCCTTTTGCTGACGCACTGCCATAAAGATATTGCGCTCATCAGTTTTATTGGCAATAAAAGACAATAAACCTGTCAGCAATGCACGGTGCAAGTTTTCATAATTTGCAGCTTTTTCATTAAAGCTTAGTTTTAAACCTTCTGCTAACTCAACCAATTGCTGGTGTGTCTGCTTCCACTCACGTAAACGTAACCAACTTAAAAAATTCTGCTTAGCAAACTGACGTCGTTTATTTTCAGACATCCCTGCTTCACCTTTAGGATTTAAAGTATCCCAAAGTTTCAAATAAAACAGAAAATCTGAATCTGCTTCTTTAAACAAAGCATGCTTTTGGTCAGCCTGCATTTGTTTGTCGGCTGGTCGCTCACGCGGATCTTGAACTGCTAAAGCACTCACGACAATTAAGATTTCTTTGAGTACGCCAAAATGAGCACCACCCACGATCATACGAGCGAGTCGTGGATCAATTGGCATACGTGCCATCATTTGCCCGACTTTAGTCAGCTCATTTTTCTTTTCGTTAAGTGCCCCTAACTCAATGAGTAACTTACGACCATCATTTACAAGACGGAAATCTGGTGGCTCAATAAAATCAAAGTTTTCTAACTCACCCAAACCTAAACTGTGCATTTGCAAAATAACAGAAGCCAAATTGGTTCGTTTAATTTCAGGTTCGGTAAATTCGGGGCGGCTTAAGAAGTCTTCTTCGCTATATAAACGAATACAGACACCCGCCGCAATACGACCACAACGCCCTTTACGCTGATTGGCAGCAGCTTGAGAAATTGCCTCAATTGGTAAACGTTGCACACGTGAACGGTAGTTATAACGAGAAATACGGGCAAAACCGCTATCAATCACATAACGAATATTTGGAACTGTAAGCGCTGTTTCGGCCACGTTAGTCGCAATAATAATACGACGCCCTTTTCCACCCGGACTAAAAATCTTTTGTTGTTCAGAAACAGCTAAGCGCGCATACAAAGGTAAAATTTCGGTGTGTCTTGGCCCATACTTTTGCAAGGTTTCCTGCAACTCACGAATTTCTTGTTCTGTACTTGAGAAAATTAAAATGTCGGCATGTTCGGGGTGACCTTTTGCTTCTGCGTCAGCAAAGCATTCTTCTACTGCCTGTACGACTGCTCGAGGTAAGTTTTCTTCGAAATCATCAAATTCATCGTCATCACTTCCGCCAATATTCATTTCTGAAATTGGACGATAAAGCACTTCAACTGGATAACTACGACCTTCTACTTCAAAAACTGGTGCATTATTAAAGTAATTACTGAAACGATTTACATCTAAAGTTGCCGAAGTCACGATAACTTTTAGGTCTGGGCGTTTTGGCAGTAACTGCTTTAAATAGCCCATAATAAAATCGATATTGAGTGAGCGTTCATGCGCTTCATCAATAATGATCGTGTCATATTTAGACAAGAAACGGTCATTGCCTAACTCAGCAAGCAAAATACCATCGGTCATTAACCGTACAATTGAATCTTGCGAACCTTGTTCATTAAATCGGATTTTAAAACCAATCGATTCACCAAGCTTTTCTCCGACTTCTTCTGCAATACGCTGAGAAACACTACGTGCAGCTAAACGACGAGGCTGTGTATGACCAATCATACCTGTTAAGCCACGGCCTGCTAACATGGCAATTTGAGGAAGCTGAGTGGTTTTACCTGAACCTGTCTCACCTGCCACAATAATGACCTGATGTTTTTGAATCGCATCAATTAAACGGTCAGCATATTGAGAAACAGGTAGTTCCTGATTCAGTTTAATTTTAGGGAGACGTTCAAATCGCTGCCTTACTTTGGCATTCGATTGTTCAAATAATTTTTCAATCTCTGCTGTATTGGCTTTTTTATCTTTACGCAAACGATTTAAACGGTAACGATCTCTTGCCATTACCCACTGATCAATATTTAAATCATTCTGCACAGACAAATTTTCCTGAAAATACAACAATCCTCTATTTTACGCTCTAATGCCCTTCAGGTAAAACACTTGGTTTTTTATATATTTTTAATTTTTTAAAATTTTACCCTTGAATTTTGACTAGGTAGACTTCATGTTGTTATGCAAGTTTCTTTTACTATAACTGTCATTTGATTTACATGTTTTTGCAGTCAAATCGAATACAGTGTTTGGGGACTTAAAAATCGTAAATTTATCACTTATTCAATTTTCCGATTTTAGTCATGTAAAAATACTATTTCCCCAATAAAGAATTTTTATTTATTCTACATCTCGTAAACAAGTTTAAATATAAACCTCAATCATGGAGACAATGATGAGCTTGATTAATACTGAAGTTAAACCATTCCAAGCAACTGCTTACCACAACGGCCAATTTGTTGAAGTTAACGAAACTAACCTTAAAGGTAAGTGGTCTGTTGTATTCTTCTATCCAGCTGACTTCACTTTCGTTTGTCCAACTGAACTTGGTGACTTAGCTGACAACTACGCTGAATTCCAAAAACTTGGTGTTGAAATTTACGCTGTATCTACTGATACACACTTCACTCACAAAGCTTGGCACGACACTTCTGAAGAAATCAAAAAAATCCAATATCCATTAGTTGGTGACCCAACTTGGACTCTTTCTAAAAACTTCGACGTTCTTATTGAATCTGAAGGTTTAGCTGACCGTGGTACTTTCGTTATCGATCCAGAAGGTAAAATCCAAATCGTTGAACTCAACGCTGGTGGTATCGGCCGTGACGCGTCTGAACTTCTTCGTAAAGTAAAAGCTGCTCAATACGTACACGCTCACCCAGGTGAAGTTTGCCCAGCTAAATGGAAAGAAGGCGAAGCAACTCTTGCTCCATCTATCGATCTAGTTGGTAAAATCTAATTTTTTAGATTAGACCAATACGTCTGAAACCACCCTTTTTAGGGTGGTTTTTTTATTGGTTATTTTTATAAATCTAAGCCCTATTCTCTACTCAAATTTTATAGCTAATTTTTTACAATTCTTATACTTATAAATTTATAGCAATATTCATTTATGAATTGTCAGCCTGCTTAACTTAGAGTACTGTCGAATTATGAAACAAAAGAGCTTTATATATGTATTAAAAGATCAAACAAAAGTAGGAGTAGTTATATGGAAAAATCTGTTGTTGTAACCTCTTGGAAATACGATGTTTCTTCACGCTATTTAAAAATTTTCTATAGCAATGGCTCAGGTGAGCTCTACCATCCAGTTCCAGAGTTTATCTACAATAATTTGTTACGTACCAATGATAAAACTGCATTTGTTCACAAATATCTTGAGTTTGATCTGCATTTTAACAGGCTCCGTATTTCTGCTTAATCATAAAAAATCAGCCCAATGGGGCTGATCTGTTTTTATATCTTTTGGCTATTAAGCCGCGTCATTTTGCCCAATATATTTTTCTAGCATTTTTTCCTTCACATCAATATGCATATTGATTTTACTAAGGTCACCCTTATAGTGCTCGACAACGCGATCATCCATAATTTTTGACCACCAAGATGGAATAAATGCAGGCAAAATCATTGCACCATAACCTGCTGGTAATTGCGGCGCATCTTCAAAGTGACGTAAAGTCTGAAAGCTACGAGTTGGATTGGCATGATGATCTGAATGGCGTTGTAATTGATACAAAAATAGATTGGTCACCACATTATTATTGTTCCAGCTGTGCTCTGGCAAAGTACGTTCATATTGGCCATTTTCTTTCTTTGCACGCTTTAAACCATAATGTTCAATGTAATTCACCGATTCAAACAAAGTTATTGCATACGCAGCCTGAGTAACTTGAAATGGAATCGAACGCGCACCAAATTTCGCAAACATGGCTGCATGGTACACAGCCGACATTGCCCAGCCATGAATCAGCTCATTTTCCTTACAGAAGAAAGGCAATTTTTTACGTTCTAAACGATTTTTTTCAATTTCAATCGCCGATTTAAAGCTGCCAATTACAGTACGTGGTAAGAACTTCCAAAAGGTTTCGCCAAATTGTGAAGATGCAGGGTCTTCAGGTGTCGCAACGCGGCGGTGGTGTCCATAAGGGTGTTCGATTCGGAAATGGTTATAACCCGAAGGCGCTAAGGCTAAATGAGATAAATAATGTTCAAGCTGCCCATTCTTGTGGCTAAGTTCATGTGCCGTATTAATAGCAATCCCATTAACCATTCCCACCAAAGTTCCAAGTAAAACCTGATCAGCAAGAGGTGTATTTTTACGACTGGCTAAATATGCTCCATAAATATTGGTCGCATATTGCAAAGGAATAAAAAGTTTAACAATGCGAGCATAATACGGATCTGCTTCTAAATCCGCGATTGCGTCTAATGGCGGATTTTCCTTGTCTTCTCCAATCAGTTTATCTAATGCTGGAATAACACCATGAAGAAATAATGGCCCAAATGAAGCGAAGAATTTTTTAGTTTTTTTAGGACCAAATTGATAGCCTGCTAACCCACCCATTGCAATGGTCGGTACAGCCAAACCCAATAGCCATAAATGACGTTTCTTATCCTTAAATGTTGTTGTCGCTTGCTCGACATCCAGTTGAGTATGCATATTCATTAGAGACTCCAATCAAACACAAAATGTTTTGCTTGAATTGATTGTGCTCGTTCATAGCCCCTCTATATTATCATTTTAAGACTTGCTATTATCATTTTAAGACTTTGCTGAGTTTTTCTTGTGCAGAAGCAACAGATTCCTGTTATCCCATCACGTTATTATTTACGACTGATTGAAATTTTAATCGGTACGCATCAATACGATAATGATTTATTGGCGGCATTCCAACAAGAACTATCAAAAACAGAATTATTATCGATTCAACAAATTGAACAATTCATTGAGATGGGTTTAAGTCTACCCAATACCCAAGACCTAGCATTTGAACTGGGTAAAAATATCAAGCTCAGCTCACATAGTCTGGTCGGTTATGCGCTAATGACCAGTCCTAATTTGGAACATGCTCTTAGGCTCATTGCACAATATTTTAGACTGATTATGCCCAGTTTTAAGCTCAGCATTCAGTTTCCGACCAATCAGCAAAAGGTTGAACTATTATTTGAACCGATTTTGCAGATGAATAAGCAATGTTTGGCCTTTCATATTGAAGCGATTGCCGTGGCATTTTACTACAGCCTGTTAGAATTGGCAGGTCAACAATTACAACGCTACCAAGTGTATTTGAGTGTTCCAGAGCCGAGCTATCAAGAACGTTACATATCCTTAGTAAAAGCTAATTTTCACTTTAACTATACGTGGCTTTCAGGTATACGCGTGGTGATTGATCAGCAACAATTAGCACTACCCTTGCCTCTAGCTGACGCACATAGTCTAAAAATAGTTGAACAACGCTGTCAGGAACAAATCCAGAAGATCTATCATCAAGGTGAAATTGTTGAATGGGTTAGCATGATGTTGCGGCAAGCCAATCAAGTCCCAACCCTAATGGAATGTGCCAAAGTATTAAATATTTCGACCAAAACTTTGCAACGCTATTTACAACAGCAAGGCGTTGAATTTCAAAATTTAAAGCAACAGATCAGCACTGAGCGTGCCATTGATTTATTAGAGAATTCTACCTTTACCATTACCCATATTGCCTATGAACTGGGCTATTCCAACCCTGCCAATTTCACCCGTGCATTTAATAAAGTACACAGCTGTAGTCCACAAGCTTATCGCCAAGAATATATTAAGAAAGCGAATCTACTTTAAAACCACCAGACTTAAACCTGCGCCTACCGGCAAAATACTGCTCATAAAATTTTCATCTTTTTTAATTAAAGATAAGAATGAACTTACTTCCGCCGCATGTGAAATAACCTTATCAATAATAAGAACACCACCTTTGGGCTTCACCAGACGCTTTAAATCGGGCCAATAATTTTCGTAAGCATTACGCTCAGCATCTAACAAAATAAAATCGAACGTTTCGTGAGTTTCTTTTAAATAATCAGCGGCATCCCCTATCCAAAAATCAACCACTTCATCTAATGCTAATTCAGTCGCATGGCGTTTCGCCTCGGTGCTACGATTGGCATCAATTTCAAGCGTGGTTACTTTTCCGTGAGTCGATTGTGCAGCCTCAGCAAGCCATAGAGTAGAATAACCCGTTGAAGTCCCGATTTCTAAAATTGATTTGGCTTGCTGCATTCGGATAAATTGCGACAGAAGTTTTGCAGATTCAGCCTCAATATTTCGATAGCGTAGCAAGCGATCTGACTGCTGGGCATCATGTCGTTTAAAGGTGTCATATAAATCTGCAACTCTTTGTAAGAAAAAAGTATTTGGCATATCTTCACCCTTTAAAATCGTTATTTTATATGACAGCCGTTTGAGTTAAGTGCTTTGAATTAACTTGAATCTTGGCACGATACTTCCATCAGCCATTTGAACCGTTTCAGTAAACATATCAAGCGGACGTACCCAAGTTGAATAGTCACCATAAAGACACTGATAAACCACGAGTTGCTCTTCAGTCTCGCTGTGTTTTGCCACAGAAAAAACTTGATAGAGATTACCTTTATAATGCTGATAAATGCCGCGTTGCAATGACATGAAAGTACCTTTTAATGTTATGACATAAAATCTTTACAGCCATATAACATATATAAATTTTTAAACACTTTCACTTTAAAAGATAAAAAAGAGTAATAAAGACTACCTAAAGACAAATTCCACTTTAACTTCTTGATATTACTTATAAGTGCCAATCAACATTCAAAAAACCGATTAAATCTATAAAAACATACTGTTTCACCTATTCTGTGTTTTAACGTACTATGCATCTATTGAAAGAATTTGGATGCATTGGAGTAAAAAACAGATGTTAGATCAAAACATTAAAACTCAATTAAAAGCTTACTTAGAACGTTTAGAAAGTCCAATCGAATTAGTTGCTGCTTTAGATGAGTCAGATAAAGCT